>ONYR01000260.1 GCA_900322165.1 uncultured Eubacteriales bacterium | reverse complement strand
CGCGGCGAGCCTTCTTGTTCATCTTCAGCGCGTAGTCACGCGGTTTCGGTGCGAATACGACACCGCCGCCGACCCACTGCGGAGAACGGATGGATCCCTGACGAGCGCGGCCGGTACCCTTCTGACGATAAGGCTTTCTGCCGCCTCCTCTAACTTCTGCGCGCGTCTTGGCGCTCTGGGTGCCCTGTCTGCGGTTGGCAAGATAGGAGACCACAGCTTCGTGCATAACAGCAGGTTTGACCTCGGCATCGAAAATACTGTCTTTCAGCTCGATCTCGCCGGTCTCGGTGCCGTCCATCTTATAAACAGCAACTTTCGCCATGTATTGTTTCCTCCTTCAGCCGATATCCCATCGGCGAAATTCGATCATTCGATCGTAAACGTTTCAAAGCTCCGCTTTAAAGCGTTAAGCTTTTACGCTGTTGATAACGGTGACAACAGCCTTCTTCGGTCCCGGTACGGAGCCCTTGATGAGCAGCAGGTTGCGCTCAGCGTCAACACGGACAACCTCAAGGTTCTGAACCGTTACATGAACATTTCCCATATGTCCGGGGAGCTTCTTGCCTTTGAATACACGCGCCGGATCAGAAGATGCGCCCATCGAACCTGCATGGCGGTGATATTTGGAACCATGCTCCATGGGACCGCGGTGGAAACCGAAACGGTGAATGGCGCCCTGGTAACCTTTTCCTTTGGAAGTTCCGGCAACATCGACCTTGTCGCCGACTTCAAATACGTCCGCTTTGATCTCGGATGCTACTTCGTAGCTTTCCGCATCCTCAAGACGGAACTCACGGATCACACGCTTAACCGCAACACCGGCCTTAGCGAACTGACCCTTGTCAGGCTTGTTGACGAGCTTCTCACGAATCTCGCCGAAGCCAACCTTGACGGCACTGTAGCCATCATTCTCAACGGTCTTGACCTGCAGAACGCTGCAGGGACCTGCTTCCAGGACAGTGACGGGAATCATCTCGCCAGTCTCCTGATTGAAGATCTGCGTCATACCGATCTTCTTTGCCAGAATGGCTTTCTTCATGGTTGTACCTCCTAATAATCTACAGCGGACCCGCACTTTGGCGGTTCATCCTAGGTCATTAAGCTGGCATATATGTCAACATCAATAACCGACTGTTTTGGGTTGCTTGTTTGGGATAAATCTTAGTTCTTTGCGGCGACCTGAATGTCAACGCCTGCCGGAAGTTCCAGCTTGCTGAGCGCTTCAAGCACCTTTTTGTTCGGCTCGAGAACGTCGATGAGACGCTTGTGGGTTCTCTGCTCGAACTGTTCGCGGGAATCCTTGTACTTGTGAACGGCGCGAAGGATCGTGACGACTTCCTTGTGGGTCGGAAGCGGGATCGGTCCGCTAACCTTGGATCCGTTGCGTTCTGCGGTTTCCACAATCTTGGCTGCAGCCTGATCGATCAGCTGATGATCGTAAGCTTTGAGCGTGATGCGGATTTTTGTTGCTTTCTTTTCTGCCATAAAAAAACAGCCTCCTTTTGCGCATGTAACCGCGGTTTGAAGCCTTTTCAAACGCGGTGTGGATTGCAGCATTCGTGACTGTACACACACCCGTGTGTTTCCACCTGGTAAACAAGCTAAAACCAGGTTTCAAGCACCCGTTTTTTCGATTGTACAGTGACCTTGCCGTCAGTTTCGTGAACTGGACATTCGCTCCCCGGAAATTCCCACGGTCTCAGCAGCATGAGCTCCCGTGTTCCGTGCAACCTCCCGGATCATCGTTCTCAATGTCACGCCTGAATATTCTACCATGACGCCACTTTGAAAGCAAGAAAAAGTTCAAAAGCCCCAAAATGGCACATGTAAAACTTTCACGTAATTTTTCGGTATCTTTTGTGCATGATGCACAATTTCGTTCATTTGCACTCAAAATCGCTCCGAGTGCACTAGTTTACAGATCAATTTCCCTCAGTCTAACTCAATATCGAGCTCGACCGGGCAGTGATCCGAGCCGAAGATCTCCGTATGGATCTTCGCGTCCTTCAGCTTGTCCTTCAGCGACTCGCTGACGATAAAGTAGTCGATGCGCCACCCGGCGTTCCGCTCCCTGGATTTAAATCGATAGCTCCACCAGGAATAGATGTCGGTTTGATCCGGGTAGAAATAACGGAACGTATCAAGGTGTCCGGACTCAAGCACCTTCGTCATCTTGCCGCGCTCCTCATCGGTAAAGCCGGCGTTGTGATGATTGGAGGTCGGGTTCTTCAGATCGATTTCCTTGTGGGCCACGTTCAGGTCACCGCAGTAGATGACCGGTTTCGACTCTTCGAGCTTCTTGATATAGGAAAGGAAATCGTCCTCCCACTTCATGCGGTAGTCGAGCCGTCTGAGTTCATCCTGCGAATTCGGAACATAGACCGTGATCAGATAGTACTCGGGATACTCCAGCGTAATGACACGGCCCTCATGGTCATGCTCCTCCACTCCGATTCCATAGGAGACTGAAAGCGGCTCACGCTTTGTGAAGATCGCGGTACCGGAGTACCCTTTCTTCTCCGCATAGTTCCAATAGGAAAAGTATCCCTCCGGCGCAAAGTCGACCTGCCCCTCCTGCAGCTTAGTCTCCTGCAGGCAGAACGCATCCGCGTCCGACGCGTCGAAAAACTCTTTGAATCCCTTCTGCATACAAGCGCGCAGTCCGTTCACGTTCCACGAGATCAGCTTCATGCCT
>ONYR01000314.1 GCA_900322165.1 uncultured Eubacteriales bacterium | reverse complement strand
CCGTACGAACCTGAGTCAGCAGGTCGTGGACGAGATCACGACATTTCTGCCTAAGAAGGTGTACGAGACAAAGATCCCGCGCAATGTGCGGTTGGCGGAAGCGCCGAGCTTTGGTCAGCCGGTGATCTACTATGATTCCGGATCGAAGGGCGCGGAAAGTTATCGGGATCTGGCTCAGGAAATGCTTCATAAGATGGATAAACGGACGAATACGGAGGGAAGATGATGAGTGCACCGAAGAAAAGAGGCTTAGGCCGAGGCCTGAACGCGCTGATGGGCGGGGACGCGGCGAGCGTTCTCGAGCCGGAGCAGGTTCAGAAAGAAGAGGATCTTTCTGGAATTCAGGAAGTCGATATTCGCCTTATCAGTCCGGACAAGTCACAGCCACGTAAAAACTTTGATGAAGAAGCGTTGAAGGAGCTGGCTGACTCGATCAAGCAGTTTGGCGTCATTCAGCCGCTGATCGTTCAGAAAAGGACCGATTATTATCAGATCATTGCCGGAGAGCGCCGTTTCAGAGCTGCGATGAAGGCGGGACTGAAAAAGGTTCCGGTGATCATTAAAGACTACAATCCACAGGAGACACTCGAGATCTCGCTGATCGAGAATATTCAGAGAGAGAACCTCGATCCGATCGAGGAGGCCGAAGCTTACCAGCGGTTGATCAAGGAATATCATCTTAAGCAGGACGAGGTTGCGGCAAGAGTCGGCAAAAGCCGCCCGGCGGTAGCCAACGCACTGCGTTTACTGAAACTTGACGATGAGCTGAAGACGATGGTTGCGGAGGAATCGCTTTCGACCGGGCATGCGAAAGTGCTGCTGGGAGTCGAGAACCAAACGCTTCGCGTAGCACTTGCAAAAAAGTGTGTGGAAGATGGGTGGAGCGTGAGACAGCTCGAAAAGGCTGTGGAGCTCAGCAAAAAGCGCCCTGAAGAGCCGAAAAAAGCGGTCGAGAAGACCGCGGAAGATCTGGCTTACGAAAAAGCCGGCGAAGAGATGCAGAAGATACTCGGAACCAAGGTCAATATTGTCCGCGGAAAGAAAAAAGGCTGCATTGAGATCGAGTACTATTCGGAGGACGAGCTGGAGCGGCTGATGATGCTGATCCGCTCGCTCAGAGCATGATCCGGCTTGTAGCGATCGACCTTGACGGAACGCTTTTCAAAGATGACAAAACGATCTGCAAAGAGAACATCGAGGCGATTCAGCGTGCTCTGGAAAAAGGCTGCAAGATCGTCCTCGCATCCGGGCGTTCCTTCGAGAGCATGGTCAATGTCATCGATACAGTAGGTCTGCGAAACGAGGGACAGTACGCGATCGGACTGAACGGCGGAGTGCTGTTCCAAACGATGGATGGCAAACTGCTGGCGAGAAACGGCATGAAGCCGGAAGAGGCGGTGCAGGTCATCGAGCTGTCGAGGAAGTGGACAGATGAGGTGAACGCGCAGCTGTATGATGGTGAGGGTGTCTTTGTGGAACGCTGGGACACGACAACGGACTTTTATGAAAAAGTCACGGGAGTCGCCCCAAAAGTGGTTTCGGACTTAAAAGCGCTCGCGGAGCGTGCGATCAAGATCGGTTTCTTCCTTAGAAAGAGCGATCCGAGTCCGACCGGGCCGCTGGACCTGGCAAAGGAGACAAAAGCGCGTGCGGAAGCCGCTAAGCCGAATCACAGTGCATGCCTGATCTCCGCACCTTATCTTGTCGAATTCTGCGATGTGGATAATAACAAAGGCACGGGGCTTCAGCGGTTGGGCGAGATCCTTGGAATCGACGTTGCTGAGATGATCGCGATCGGAGATCTCGACAACGATCTGCCCATGATTCGAACGGCAGGGCTTGGCGTTGCCATGAAAAATGCCCCGGCCGAGGTAAAAGCCGAGGCAGATTACGTCACAGAGCGCACCAATAACGAAGGCGGCGTCGCGGAAGTCATCGAAAAGTTCGTGCTGCAATAAAACCAAAAGAGAGACAAAACAAAAGGAGATGTCCATGTAGGCATCTCCTTTTTGATTACCAAATATATGGGATGAGACGATATTTCACGCGTTTCATGTAGTCCGTGTATCCGTCCAGTTCGGCGGCCAGCACCTTTTCTTCATT
>ONYR01000343.1 GCA_900322165.1 uncultured Eubacteriales bacterium | reverse complement strand
GTCCTGCTACAGCCTTATTATTGAAGAAGGAACTCCGTTTTACGAGAAACAGGATGAGCTCGATCTTCCGAGTGAAGAGGATGAGAGGGCAATGTACCATGAAGGCGTTTCCTATCTTCGATCGCGCGGATATGAGCGCTATGAGATCTCCAATTTCGCAAGGACAGGCTATGAGAGCCGTCACAACAGCGGATATTGGGTGCGGACACCGTACCTTGGCCTTGGACTGGGCAGCTCGTCATTGCTTCCCGGCGAGGTGAGAGTCCGCAACACCGATGATTATAAGCTGTATCTCGCACATTCAGGCGAGCTTGACAAAATTCGAGCGGAGATCGAAACGCTCAGCGAAGCGGACTGTATGTCTGAGTTCATGTTCCTCGGCCTGAGGCGCATGGTGGGTGTGAGCGAGTCGGAATTCAAAAAAACCTTCGGAAAAACGATCGATTCCGTGTTCCCAGGCATTGTGGAAAAGCATGTCGAGGATGGTCTTTTAATTAGGGAAAACGGACGGATCCACCTGAGTGATCGAGGGGTCGATCTTTCCAATCAAGTATTTGTCGACTTCCTTTTGTAAATATGGACGGATTTTAAACAAACGTTGAATTAAATTAAAAAAATCAAAAAAGATGCTGATTTTTGCGCACCGACACTTGACAAAAAATAGGGTCGGTGCTACATTATACCAAGATGTTAGCACTCAAAGATAAAGAGTGCTAACAAGATAAGATGGCAGGTGACAATTATGGAAATGAGTGAGAGAAAACTCCAGATCCTGCAGGCCATCATCATGAATTACCTGGAAACGGCGGAGCCGGTCGGCTCTAGAACGATCTCCCGAAGATTTCTGACGGAGCTGAGTTCAGCCACGATCCGAAATGAGATGTCTGACCTGGAGGAGATGGGACTGATCGAACAGCCGCATACTTCCGCAGGCCGAATTCCTTCGGCGAAAGGGTACCGCTTATATGTCGATGAACTGATGCAGCGGCCCCACGTGGAAGAAGAACAGCTCGGTGTTGTTCGGGATATTCTGAAGTCAAAGGCGGTGCAGCTCGATTCTCTTTTAAAGGAGATCGGTGATCTCTTGGCATCGATGACAAAGTACACGGCGGTCGTAACCTTGCCGCAGCTGAAGCGCGTCGTGCTCAAGCATCTGCAGCTCGTTCCGCTCGATGAGAAATCCGCGATCCTGATCCTTGTGACCGACGGCAATATCGTTCGGAATCATGTGATCCCGCTCGAGCATCCGCTGAAGGAACAGGAGCTGTACTACATTTCCGATATTCTGAACCGGGAACTGACCGGTCTTGCCATAAGCGAGATGGATCTGACCCTGATCCAGAAGATCAAAAAGGAATGCCATCTGGAAGCCGAGACCATGGACATGGTGCTGGATGCGATCCAGGAGACGCTTCAGTATTCGGACGATGTCGACGTTATCACGTCCGGCACGACAAATATCCTGAACTTCCCTGAATTCAGCGATATCTCAAGAGCTCGTTCCCTGATGGAGTTCTTTACTCACAAGGATCAGGTGCGAAGCCTGACCGCTCCAAGCGAGAACGGGAAGATCGGTGTTCAGATCCGGATCGGCACGGAGAACTCGATCGAACAGCTGCGTGACTGCAGCATCGTAACAGCCAACTATCGGTATAATGACAAAAGTATCGGATCGATCAGCGTTGTCGGCCCGATGCGTATGGATTACAACCGTGTTGTATCGGCGCTGGAGAATCTGATGAAGGATTTCCCGAATCTGTTCGACGGCGGCCCTATAAAACCAATGATTGAGGAGGATACCCATGACGGACGAGATGAAGCAGCAGGCGCAGAAAGCGGAGGCTGAGGCAGAAAAGAATCCGGAAATGGCAGCGGAAGGGACCGCAGAAAAATCCGCACAAGAGGCTGAAACCGTAAAGGCTGAGGCCCCGGAAAAGGAGCAATGCGAAGAAACCAAGGCAGAAGAAAAGCAGGCTGAAGAGGCTGAGGTCAAGGACCCGCTCAAGGAAGTCAACGATAAGCTTGAGCAGACCAAGGATCAGCTGCTTCGCCTGATGGCAGAATTTGACAATTACCGTAAGAGAACGACCAAAGAAAAGGATCAGAGCTTTGAGAGAGGCGAAAGATGCGTGGTGGAGGCGATCCTCCCGATCATCGACAACTTCGAGCGGGCCATCGCAGCCAACAAGGATCAGGATCAGAACGATCCCTTCTTCGAAGGCATACAGATGACCTACGATGAGCTCATCAAGGCGCTTTCCAAGATCGGCGTGCAGCAGCTCGATGATCTCGGCAAG
Organism: uncultured Eubacteriales bacterium; assembly: GCA_900322165.1. Lineage (GTDB taxonomy): Bacteria > Bacillota > Clostridia > Lachnospirales > Bianqueaceae > RUG760. The sequence continues at coordinate 9,402 of ONYR01000343.1, read as the reverse complement.
ACCTTTGATCCGGCCTTCCACGAAGCAATGCAGCGCGTGGAGGACGAAAACGCCGGCGACGATGAGATCGTCGCGGTATTCAGAAAGGGATATGTCATGAACGGAACACTCCTTCGTGCATCCCTCGTTAAAGTAGCGAACTAAAGTCCATTAAGAATATAAGGAGGATTTCACCATGAGTGATAAAATTATCGGTATCGATCTCGGAACGACCAATTCCTGCGTAGCAGTTATGGAAATGGGTCAGCCCACTGTTATTACCAACCCCGAAGGCAGCCGTACCACGCCTTCGATCGTTTCTTTCAGCAAGACCGGCGAGCGTCTTGTCGGCGATCTGGCAAAGCGTCAAGCCGTCAGCTATCCGGACAAAACCGTCCGTTCCATCAAGCGTAAGATGGGCTCCAATGAACATGTTACGATCGATGGAAAGAGCTATTCTCCTCAGGAGATCTCCGCGATGATCCTTACCAAGCTGAAGAACGACGCGGAAGCGTATCTTGGCGAGAAGGTCTCCAAGGCTGTTATCACCGTTCCTGCCTACTTCAACGACGCACAGCGTCAGGCAACCAAGGATGCCGGCCGTATCGCCGGTCTTGAGGTTGAGCGTATCATCAACGAGCCTACCGCAGCCGCTCTGGCTTACGGCCTTGACAACGAGCAGGAGCAGACCATCATGGTCTACGACCTTGGCGGCGGTACCTTCGATGTCTCCATCATCGACATTGGCGATGGCGTTATCGAAGTTAAGGCTACCAGCGGTGACAACCACCTCGGCGGTGATGACTTCGACCAGAGAATCATCAACCACCTGGTTTCTGAATTCAAGAAGGCGGAAGGCATCGACCTTTCCACCGATAAGATGGCAATGCAGCGTCTGAAGGACGCAGCAGAGACGGCTAAGAAAGAGCTGTCCAACATGACCGTCACCGACATCAACATTCCGTACATCACGGCGACCGAAGAGGGACCGAAACATCTGTCCGTCCGTCTGACTCGTACCGATTTCGAGCGTATGACCTCTGACCTTCTTGAGCGTACCAAGATTCCGGTAACCAACGCACTGCGTGATGCGAAGATGACGGCTGCAGACCTGAGCAAGGTCCTGCTGGTCGGCGGTTCAACCCGTATGCCCGCGGTTCAGAACATCGTTAAGGAACTGACCGGCAAGGAGCCCTCCAAGACCCTGAACCCGGATGAGTGTGTTGCCATCGGCGCAGCCATCCAGGGCGGCAAGCTCTCCGGTGAAGCCGGCAGCGGCGACATCCTTCTGCTTGATGTTACGCCTCTGACCCTTTCCATCGAGACCCTCGGCGGTGTTTCCACGCCTCTGATCGAGCGCAACACCACGATCCCGGCGCACAAGAGCCAGATATTCTCGACCGCGGAAGACAATCAGACCGCCGTTGATATTCACATCCTGCAGGGTGAGCGCCCGATGGCTCGTGACAACAAGACCCTTGGACGTTTCCGTCTGGACGGTATCCCGGCAGCCCGCCGCGGTGTTCCGCAGATCGAAGTTACCTTCGATATCGATGCCAACGGTATCGTTAATGTAACCGCTAAGGATAAGGGTTCGGGCAAGGAGCAGAAGATCACGATCACCGCTTCCTCCAACCTGAGCGATGCTGAGATCGACCGCGCTGTTAAGGAAGCTGAGCAGTACGCAGCCGAAGATAAGAAGCGTAAGGAAGCTGTCGACACGCTGAACGAGGCGGATGCGATGGTTATGCAGACCGAGAAATCCCTCGAAGAGCTTGGCGACAAGGTTCCGGCCGATGACAAGAGCAACATCGAAGGCAAGCTTTCCGCACTGAAGACGCTTGTTCAGGACAACAAGAACAACCAGAACCTCACCGAGAGCCAGGTTTCCGAGCTGAAGTCCAAGACGGAAGAGCTGACCCAGGCACTGAACCAGATGGCCGAGAAGCTGTATCAGCAGCAGGGCGGCGCTCAGGGTCAGGCAGGCGGCCAGGACTTTAACGGCGGTCAGGGCTTCAACGGCCAGGGCTTCAACGGCCAGGGCTTTAACGGCCAGGGCTTTAACGGCGGCAACAACAATCCTAACGATGACGGCACCATCGATGCTGATTATCGTGAAGTCTGAGATGAAGAGTGATGGCAGATAAAAGAGACTACTATGAAGTGCTGGGCGTCGATAAGTCAGCTACGGATCAGGAGATCAAGAAGGCTTATCGACAGCTGGCCAAAAAATACCACCCCGATGCCAACCCGAACAACAAGGAGGCAGAGGAGAAGTTCAAGGAAGCCGCAGAGGCTTACGGTGTTCTGAGCGACCCGGACAAACGCGCCAAATATGATCAGTTCGGCCACGCGGCCTTTGATCAGACGGGCGGAACCGGCTACGAGAACATGGACTTCAATGACATCTTCTCAAGCTTCGGTGACATTTTCGGCGGCGGCGGTTTCGCGGACTTCTTCGGCGGCGGCGGATTTTCTTCCCGACGTGCCAATCCGAACGCGCCGACCCAGGGACGTGACGTCCAGAGCAGCATTACGATCTCCTTCAAGGAATCGATGTTCGGCACGCACAAGAAGCACGATATCTGGATCTACGATCTCTGTCCGGAGTGCAGCGGATCCGGCGCCCGCAGGGGTACCAAGCCGGAGACCTGCCCGACCTGTCAGGGAAGCGGACGTCAGAGGGTGCAGCAGAACACGATCTTCGGGACCATGGTCTCGGACCGCACCTGCGCGACCTGCGGCGGCACCGGCAAGATCATCAAGGATAAATGCCCGAACTGCAGCGGAAACGGCCGTGTCAAAACGCCGAAAACCTATGAGGTGGACATTCCGGCCGGTATCGATGACGGTCAGCGCATCCGCTTGAGCGGAAAGGGCGAGCCAGGAACCAACGGCGGACCGAACGGCAATCTGTATATCACCGTGAAGGTTCAGAATGATCCGATCTTCTCCAGACAGGGATTTGATCTGTACTCTGCGATCTCGATCAGCTACACGCAGGCCGTGCTTGGCGATACCCTGACGATCCAGACGATCGACGGTCCCGTGGAATACACGGTGCCGGCTGGTACGCAGAGCGGAACGAGATTCCGTCTGCGCGGCAAGGGTGTCCCGTACCTGAAGAACGAATCGCAGCGCGGTGATCTCTACATGACTGTCAACGTGGATATTCCCAAGAAGCTGACGGAAGAGCAGAAACAGAAGCTGAAGGAATTCGCGGCCTCGATGGGCGAGAGACCTACGAGTGGCAACGGATCAAAGGGTGGCTTGTTTAACAAAAAGAAAGGCCTTTTCTAAGGGAAAGACCGCAAAATAAGACTTTTCGGAATCGTCCGTTCATGGTACAATGAACGCAGTATGCATTCCGGAGAACGGGCCGGGTGACCGGCCCGTTTTTTGTGGAATGAAAGATGTTGGGGGATAAAGATGGAATATCATCAGATTACCGTGCACACGCAGACCGAGGCTGTCGAGGCGCTGAGCTATGCGTTTTTGGAGCTTGGCTGCGGCGGAGTGGAGATTTTTGACCCGAAGGATATCCTGAATCAGGAAAAGGATCCGACGGCCTGGGACTATATCGATGAGGATCTGCTGAAGGATCTGAACCGGGACGAGGTGCTGATGCGCTGCTATTTCTCCGTGGAAAAAATCAAAACACCGGCGGATCTGGAGGCGATTGTATTCGACCTTCAGCATGAGATCGCGCATATCGCGGAGTTCCTTCCGGTCGGAAGCGGGAAGATCGAAACGACTTCCGTTTTCGAAGAAGACTGGATGAACGCATGGAAGAAATATTACAAACCGTTCCGCCTCGGTCATCATATCCTCGTCGTTCCTTCCTGGATCGAATGCGAGGAGGAGCCCGGCGATATTCGGATCACGCTTGATCCCGGCATGGCCTTCGGCACCGGTACGCATGAGACGACGTCGATGTGCATGGCAATGCTTGAAGAGTGTGTCAAACCCGGCGATCTGGTGCTTGATATCGGATGCGGAAGCGGAATCCTTGGCATTACGGCTGCAAAGGTCGGAGCCGGCAAGGTCATCGGCTCGGATCTTGACGTCAACGCGGTGGCGGTTGCGAAGGAAAACGTTGTCAAGAACCATGTGGATGATGTCATGAGTGTAGCTCACGGCGATCTGAATGAGATTCCCGAATACAAGGGACTTCAGGCTGACACAGTCGTTGCGAACATCATTGCGGATGTTATCATTCATCTCGCAGCTACGGTCAAACCGAATCTGAAACAGGGCGGAACCTTCATTTCCAGCGGCATCATTAAAGAGCGCCGCGCGGACGTGGAGAAAGCGCTTTTGGAGAACGGATTTGAGATCGTTGAAGTGCAGGAAAAGGGAAGCTGGGTCTGCATCCGCTCGATTTTGAAATAAGTATACAGGGGATAACTTCGCAGCAAACGGAGGAGACGGTATGCCGAAATTCTTTATTTCCAGAGAAGATATACAGGGCAGTTACATAGTCATTCGTCATGATGTGCATCATATCGTCCATGTGCTTCGGAAACAGACCGGTGATACGCTGACGGTCTGTGATGGGCTCAGCATGGATTATGATTGCCGGATCCTTCAGATCGATTCCGGCGAAGAAAGCATTATCTGCCAGATCACCGACTCCAGACGCAGCGATGCGGAGCCGAACGTGGCGGTCACCTTGTACCAGTCGCTGCCGAAGGGTGACAAGATGGAATACGTCATCCAGAAAAGCGTGGAGCTGGGAGTCAGCCGGATCGTACCGTATTACAGTGAGCGCTCCCTGATCCATCTGGATTCGAAAAAGGCAGCGCAGAAGGTCACGCGGTGGAATGCGATCGCGGAGGCGGCTGCCAAACAGTCCGGACGAGGCCTGATCCCGGAGGTGGACTTTGTACATACCTTCAAGCAGGCGGCCGAAGAGGCGGCGAAATATGATCTTGCGATCCTTTTCTATGAAAAAGCGCAGGATATCTCCCTGAAGCAGGTGCTGACGGAGGCTCAGACGCGCCTTGGGCGCAAGCCGGAGACGGTCGGGATCTGGATCGGCCCGGAGGGAGGCTTCGCGCCGGAAGAGGCAAAAAAGCTGGAAGAAGCCGGCTGCGCAACGGCGGGGCTGGGAAGCCGGATCCTTCGGTGCGAGACAGCGGGAATGATGGCCTGCGCCATGATTCTCTACCATTATGATGAAATGTAAGGAACGATACGATGACAGAACACTATCTGGACAACGCAGCGACAACGAAACCCTCGGAAGGCTGCGTGGCCGTGATCGAGAAGGTGCTGAAGGATGATTGGGGGAACCCGTCCTCGCTGCACCGCAAAGGGCAGGAAGCGGAGGTCTATGTCAAAGCCGCAAGACGGAAGCTGGCCCAGATCCTTTTGACAAAGGAAGAAAGCATCTTCTTCACCTCCTGCGCGACGGAGAGCAGCAATACGGCGATCCTCGGGGCGGTGCAAAGGGGCAGGCATGTCGGCAAACACATTCTGACCTCCAAGGGGGAGCATTCCGCGACCTTTGAAGTCCTGAAAAAGCTCAAGGACGACGGATATGAGATCGAAGAGATCGAGAATGACGAGAGCGGAAAGATCCTCCTCTCTGATTTAAAACAGAAGCTGCGCAAGGACACGGTGCTCGTGAGTGTGATCCACGTCAATAATGAGACCGGCGTCATTCAGCCGGTCCGCGAGATGGGAAAAATGATCCATGCCGCTTCCCCAAGAGCTCTGTTCCACGTAGATGCGACGCAGTCCTTCGCCAAACTTGCGCTGTTCCCGGATAAGTGGGAGATCGATCTGATCAGTGCCAGCGCGCATAAGATCAACGGTCCCAAAGGAATCGGCCTGCTGTATGTGAGACGCGGGCTGCAGCTGCCAAGTTTGATCCTGGGCGGCGGTCAGGAAAACCATTTCCGCTCCGGTACCGAGAATGTTCCGTACATCGCCGGATTTGCCGAGGCAGCGGAGGAGATGTGGAAGAACCACGAGACACTGACCGCAGAGATGCAGCGGCTTAAGGCGAGGCTTGTCCATGAACTGACGGATGCCCTGCCCGGGATCCATGTGAACGGTCCGGCAGTGGAAGAAGCAGCGCCTCACATCGTCAATCTGAGGATCGACGGTGTGCGGTCGGAAGTGCTGCTGCATGCGCTGGAGGATGACGGGATCTACATCAGCTCCGGCTCAGCCTGTTCATCGAATAAACCCGGTGAGAAAAGCCGTCCGCTGGCGGCGCTTGGCTTGAATGCGCAGGAGATCGATCAATCGCTGCGTGTCAGCTTCGGGCGCTACAACACGGATGAGGATGTTGACGCTTTTGTCGCGGCCATGACAAAGACCGTGCCGGTATTACGTAGATTTAAACGTGTCTGATCGGATCAGGCATGGGGAGGAAAGATTGAAAAAGGGAATTCTGATCAAGTACGGCGAGATCGTGCTGAAGGGCAACAACCGCGCTCAGTTCGAGAACCGTCTGATTAAAGATATCAAGGTTGGGCTGAAAGATGTTGTATCTTCGGTCAATGTCACGAAGGAACAGGGCCGTTTCTACATGGAAGCTCCCTCGGAGGGAACCGAGGAGTGGATGGAGGCCGTGATCGACGTGCTGCAGCGCGTGTTCGGCATTATCGGCATCTGTCCGGTCGACGTGCTCGAAAACGATGATATCGACACGATCTGCGATGGCATGATCGAATATGTCAAGCGTGAGTTCGATGAGCCGCATACGTTTAAGGTCTTTGCCAAACGAACCAACAAGCAGTATCCGATGGATTCGATGGCGATCGCGGCGGAGATCGGCAGCCGCCTGCTGGATGTGCTTCCCGACTGGACCGTCGATGTCCACAACCCGGAGATCAAGCTCTACGCCGAGCTTCGCAACCGTGTCTATGTCTACGGCAAAGAGATCAAGGGACCGGGCGGACTTCCGGTCGGAACCGGCGGAAAGGGCACCTTGCTTCTTTCCGGCGGCATCGATTCTCCGGTCGCCGGATGGATGATGGCCAAGCGCGGCGTACAGCTCAGCGCGGTTTATTTCCACGCGCATCCCTATACCTCCGACCGTGCGAAGGATAAGGTGCTGGAGCTGGCTCGCCGTGTCAGCGCTTACGCCGGACCGATCTGTGTCTACGTCGTTCCGTTTACCGAGATCCAGATGGATATCTATGAAAAGTGCCAGCATGAGAAGATGACCATCATCATGCGCCGTCAGATGATGCGAATCGCGGAAAAGATCGCGGAGATGGAGCATTCCCAGTGCCTTATCACGGGCGAGAGCGTCGGCCAGGTCGCAAGCCAGACGCTTGCTTCGCTCAACTGTACGAACGCCGTCTGCACGATGCCGGTGTTCCGTCCGGTCATCGGCTTTGATAAGCAGGACATCATTGAGATCGCCAAGAAGATCGATACCTTTGAAACATCGATCCTTCCGTACGAAGACTGCTGCACGATCTTTGTCGCCAAGCACCCGACAACTCAGCCGCAGCTTGAAGCGATCATTGAAAGCGAAAAGCCCCTCGTCAACATCGAGGAGCAGATCGACCGCGCGGTTCGCGACAGCGAACGTTATCTCGTGCGCGAGAGCGGATGGAAAAAGATCCGCATCGACAACGAAGAGGATGAGGCGGACAAGGCAGACGCAGATGATGAGGCGAAGAGCAGCCTGACCGAGATCATCGAGCTTTGATCTTCATTTAACAACAGACAAAAAAGGACCCGTGAAAATCATTTTCACGGGTCCTTGTGTTATATCAGGCAGAATCCTTAGCGAGGGAAGAACGCTTAGAAGTTGATCTTCTTGAGCGGGATCTCTTCGATCTCATTAATGTAGCGGCGGAGGTTCTCAAGACCGGCTTCAAGAGCCAGGAAGCAGTCTTCCATGCCTTCGAACTCGATCGCGACATAGCCGTCGTATCCGGCGTTGCGAAGCGCTGCAAGGCAGTGCTTGACCGGAACATCGCCCTGACCGACGATCGTACCGCGCAGGTACGAGCCGGAGCGGGAGCGGAAGAAGAAGCGGCCGGGATTCGGACCGTCAGCCGGTTTGATGATGAAGTCCTTCGCGTGAACATAGACAGCGTAAGGAGCAGCAATGCCAACAGAGATCGCCGGATCTTCGTCAGCGCAGGTGAAGTTGCCCATGTCGACAAGCCAGCCGTAGTTCGGGTCGTTGACGTAATTCATGAGCTTCTCAACGCGAAGCGCGTCCTGAGCAAAGAAACCATGGTTTTCGCTCATGGTCTTGATGCCCTTGGAAGCCGCATACTCCGTGACCTGTTTGATACCGCAGGCAAGGCGGGGAAGCAGAGAATCGAAGCTCTGGTACGGTTTGCCGGGAGCAGCACCGTGTGCAACGTCGTGGCGCATGCCGGTCGCACCGAGGATCTCAGCGATATCCACGCAGCCCTTCAGACGAGCGACTTCTTCATCAACGTCTTTGTTCTGGAAATCAGCGCCGACCGTAAAGTTGGTGACATGAATGCCAACGCGGTCAACCTCCGCACGCAGATCACGCGCATATTCCTCAAGCGTCATGTTCTCGGGCTTGGTGGAGGTTACGTTGAAATCGACAAATTCAAATCCGTCAAAGCCCATTTCCTTGGCCTTGGCGATACTGTCCTTCAGCGTCAGACGACCGTCACGGTACGCCTGAGAAAAGCTGTAGGAGCTGACAGCAACTTTCATCATAGAAGGTTCCTCCTTGATTATTTGAGAATGACCTCGTGACCGGTGCGAGCGGATTCGAAGATCGCGTCAAGAATCTCCATCAGGACGATACCGTCTTCCGCAGGAGACTTGCACTCGGTGCCGTTCTGGATGCAGTCGACAAAGTGGTTGATCTCGTTCTGGAAGATGACACCCATATCCATCGCGGTGCGAGCCTGAAGCGTGGTATCGGTCATGTAACCGTTGGCTTCGGACATCAGCTTGAGCTCCGGAGCGATCTTGGCGCCGCCCTTGGTACCGTAGAGCTCGATCAGACCGGAATTGTGCTCAACGTTCAGGGAGAAGGAGACTTCAATGTTGATGACAGCACCGTTGTCATAACGGATGATCGCGGTAGCCGCATCTTCAACGTTGCAGATGTCGTGATCGGTATGGGAAGAGGAGACATATCCTTTCGGAGTCTTGAGGTTGCGGCGGTCGAACAGCTTCTGGAAGGTCGCACCGTAAACGGAAACCGGTTTCGGATTGCCAAGCATATAGCGGGTCAGGTCGATGACATGAACACCAAGGTCGATCAGCGGGCCACCGCCGGACTTTTCCTTCTCACCGAACCAGCCGCCGGGGTTGCCGTTGCGGCGGATATACTGAGCCTTGCCCCAGTAGATCTCTCCGAAGTAGCCGGCGTTCTTGAAGTCCATGAAGATCGCGGTGTCATTGCCGTAGCGGCGGACGAAACCGATCATGAGGAGCTTGCCGGCCTTGTCAGCG
>ONYR01000087.1 GCA_900322165.1 uncultured Eubacteriales bacterium | reverse complement strand
CCGTTGTTGCTGCACTCCAGGATCCAGAACTGCGAAGACTCCATCGTGCTGACACGGATCTCACTTCCGCCCGCGTGGCGCACGGTGTTGGTCAGACACTCATGGAGCATCGTTTCGGTAAGGTCCAGCACTTTCGCATCTTCCGGAAGCCTGTCACCAAGCCAGATGATCTTGACTCCGATCGCCTCCGCGGCCGTTGTCAGATCTCGCAGCGATTCGTCCATCGTGATCTGCTTCGGTTCGGCCTCACCCGGCATTTCCCCGCGCAGGAACACCAGATTCTTGCGCCAGAGCGCCAGCACATTTTCCTTTTCCTCTTTCGTGACCTGTGTCAGGAGCGAGCGCTTGGTCGCCAGGAGCGCATGACCGACATCGTCATGGATCCGGATCTTGGCTTCCAGGATCTCCAGCTCACGCGTGCTCTCCGTCACCTGCCGCCCGTATTCCGCCAGACGCTCGTTCATCCTCGAAAGCGCTTTCGTTTCCTCCTCCAGCTGCTGCCGCTGGAAACTCAGCTCCGTGACGTCCTGCGCCTGGATTCGCCAAAGCTCGCGTCCATCCACGAGCTGCTGCTTCCGCGAAAACTCCCAGACCGTTCCGTTTGTCAACTCGATCGTCGGCCGCTTCTTTTCCACGCCGAACTGCGCTGCGCTCTTCGCGACGATCGTCTCCCAGAACGCGTTCGCATCCATGATCGCATGCCCTGTCAGCTCACTGGCAAGGTATCGCATCTTCGGATTCAAGAACAGCACCGCGCCATCCTCCGCCGCAAAGCAAAGCCCGGTCGGAAGCGTATCGAGCGCTTCCTTGATCGATATTCCCGAAATGTGGGATCGACGCCAGCGGATCATCAGATACAGGATCAACAGCGCGGTCACCAGCATGACAAAGCTGATCCACACATTCAGTCCCAGCGGGCTTTCCCAGTAAAACTGCAGGACCGGGGGGAGCGGGATCTCTCTATTGTGATACCAGACTTCCCCCTGCTTAATTTCCAAAAGCATCAGATTGACAAGGAAAACCGCCGCAACGGCCGCGATGAAGGTTTTATTCATTTTCAGATGCACGGACCAAAGCAGTGCATACAGCATGATTGTAACGGAGATCAACTGAAACAGCAGCAGAAAACCGCGCTGAGCGAAGGATAAATCGGATATCAGCATAACTCATCCTCCTTGCTCATCAGCTTCATTGTAACCGCGTTGTCCTCTCGAAACACCCGCACATACAAGCTTCCTCCGCCCTCCAACGCTTTTTCCGCCGCCGCTTCAAACGTGTCATAGATCGCTACCGCTTCACTCGCGTCCATTTTCCCCTCTGCGTCCTTCTGCAGATAAACCTGCATACCGGCGCCCTTCATGTAGCGGATCGACTCATCCAATGCCAAATACAGCTCTTCGATGTTGACCTCGTCTTCGCCGTCAGTGATCAGGGCAAGATTACAGCGTCTTTTAACGTAAGCGCCGATGACAGCCACGCTTCCGATCTCCTCTTCATAGGAAACCTCCCCGCTTTCAATTTTATCCAGCGAGCGCTCGAGCCTGGAAAGCGCGGGCGATACCGTCTCGAGCATCCGATCGTAGATCCGATTCATCTCGATCGTGTGAGCCTGCTTTTCTTTCAGCTCATTTTCTGCCTGCAGCAGCGCTTTTCGCTCGCTGAGGGTCTCCTTCATCTCACGGAGCTCATCCATGATTCCCACGATCGCGCTCACATCATAGGTCCAAACGACCTCCCCGCCGGAGATCCTTTTGGCCTGTACCAGCGTTGTCTCGTTCAAAAACACCAGATTCTCAAGCGCCGCCTCGAGCAAAGACGCGCTGATCGCGATCGGCTGCTTTGAAGCGTAGTTTACCACTCCGTCCTCGTCGATGATCATTGCCGAGACATCGGAGTTCAGAAAATATTCATCATAGCCACGGTTTGAGGGAATCAGCCGAAGGCCGATACAGATCTCGTAGATCAGCAGCTGTCCTAAAATCAGGATCTCTGTAAACTGGAGTCCCGTTCTTTTAGCCTTTTGATCCCAGAATAAAACAAACACTGTCAGACAGCAAAGAAGGATCGTCAGGATCGGGATCCAGCCCATTCGTTTTCTGCGCCGGATCTGACTTTTCCGGATCAGGATACCAATGCTGAAGAGGGTCAGCGAAAACGCCCAGCCTGCTGCCATGTAATAGACCCACCCTCGCGTATAATGGTCGTTAGCCTCTTCCGTCCCCAGCGGCATCGAAAACGCAAATGCCCACTGGTGAAAGTCATTGGTCATCACCAGAAGCGTCAATGCGCCTCCGATGACAAGCAGCACCACATAGGCCGGCCGCAGTTTCGCCTCCTCTGCCTGTCCCACCATCTCCGCCACATAGAGGCTGAAGACCGGAACCAGAATGATCGCAATATAATACAGATACCACAGATACCGTGAAATGTTCGGCGTGCGCTTAAACAGTTCATAGCGCATGGTCCGAACCAAAAGAAAGAACAATATCAGCCCAATAGCCATTTCCAGATAGATCCGGATATCTTTTCGAATGATCCGCCGCCGAATGCTGATCCACCAGGCCATGACAATGCCGGCCAAAACAAACGATTTCAGGTTATAAAAAGGATACCAGCCGTTAAAAGAAAGATCGTCCCAATAGCGCGCCTGCAGCGCCACATAGATCAGCGCGATCGCGACCACGAAAAACCAGATCGTTTTTGCGTTTCGCCTTGCCCACTCTCTCATACGGCCTCCCTCCTTTCTTTCCAAATCATGCCGGCCTTCTCATTCGGCTTTTCCGCTTCACTTAGTGGAGCGGGATCTCCACGACCTGCGCCATCTTCACGAGACAATCATCGATCTGCAGCGAAATATCCCGTGTCATGCGCTCGGCGATCTCTTCATTCTTTTCTTTTTTCAGATGCTCATAAAACGCAGCCTTCACGTCCCCCGACACCGCGAGCACGCGCCGTCTCAGATAGCCCTTGGTCAGGAGCTTGCGCATCTTTTTCGGCACCTTCGCGTTCAGGATCGCCTTCTCCATCGGGCGCTTGCCAATGAGGAGCACGAGCAGCGAGACGACCATGCCGGCCAGCACGCCCGGAAGCCCGTTCGAGATCAGGGCGATCCCGGAGCCCCCGCACAACAGACCGATCACGACCGAGATGATCATGTCGATCATCCAGGTGATCTCTTCGACCGCGAAGACGTCCTTCGCTTCCACCTGGATCTCCATCTCGCCCTCAGAGAGGTACGAGCTCAGATTCAGCGCGCGGTACGGGATCTTGTGCCGCATGCAGATCGGAACGGTGTGCTCCTCGAGTTCGTAGGCGATCGGCTTCAGCCAGGTCGAGACCGGCTTAGCCAAAAGGGCTCGTGCCTCCTGCGTGTGGAGCCAGCTTTCGATCTCCTTCTCCAGCTCTTTATCGATCTCCGAAAGCTTCTCGATCTCTCCGTCCCTCCAGCGCTCGATCACCGGAAGCACCGCTTTCTCCAGGATCGGCTCGGTCAGCGTATCGACCGCTTCCGTAAACAGGTCTTCGATATGCTCTCCGACGATGCGTTCCACGATGCTTGAATCCTTCAGCGCGTCGATCTCCTCGCGGAAGCCGCGCACCTCCTCGTCCACCTCGCCGCACCAGGCAAGGCCGCGGGATACCGAGAATTCCGGTTCATTCGAGGTAATCACGATCGAATCCGGAAATGCTTCGAGGCACCACTCCCCGATCTGGCGCATCTTCGAGACGCCGCCGGTCAAAAACACGAGCTCCGGCCCCTCTTCGCCTTCGGTGACCGCTTTTCGGATCTCGCGAAGGCTTTCCTTAAACGCGCCTTCAAACGAGTTCCCGCCGACGATCGGATTCTTTTCCGAAAGCACACGCTGTGCGATCTCCTGATTCATCCGAAGCGTCAGCTTGCGCGGACGGTCGTAGGTGATCCGAACGGTCTGGGTGCAGTCGTTCTCTTTCCAGTAGCTTTCGTTGGCGAAATACTTTTCTTTCAAACGCCTTGCGGCAAATTCACAATAGCTCTCCCAAGGCTCACTTTCCACAAAGATCTGGCGAAGCTTTTTTTCATCCGGCGAGGCGGCGAGCGCTTCTTCCAAAATCATGCGGTCCATCAGTCCGCCGCCGAGCCGCACTTCGCCGGCCGTTTTCAGCTCGACTTCCTTCCCGCCCTTAACAAAGGCGAAGTCGGTCGTCGAGGATCCTACGTCGACAACGAGGACCGGTTTCTGCAGGATATCGTACCCGATCTGGAGATGCTTGGAGCGGCAGGCCGCGACAAGGGCGGCACGGGATTCCGAGATGATCTTCAGCGGCGGGTATCCGAGGCGGGCGAAGATCCGGCGGTAGCGTTCACGGTCATTGCCGTTCCAGCCCGCCGGGCAGCCGATGTAAAAGCAGGCGTCCTCGTTTTGGATAAGGCTCCCCGATCCGATGAGCTCGCCGAGGACGCCCGCCGCGAAGGCTTTAACGTCTTCATCGACCTCCGGATCTGTCAGAAAGCGGCTTTTAAAACGGATCTTCCGAACCGTTGCGTCGGGATGGTAACAAGCGTTTTCGCCAATGACAAGGCTGCGGTCCTTGAGCCTCGCATACGCCGTGATCAAACTCTCCGCGCCCGCGATCTGCAGCACCTTCGGGGGTTCCTTGCTGTCCTTTTTCAGAAGGGAGACCGCGCTCTCCGCGTCTCCCAGATCAAATCCAAAGAATTTTTCCATATGTCTGCCTCACGCCCTCCCGCTTCCTTCGGCGTAAAGTCCTTTCACCAATACTTGACCATCCTTGACAAGGGCCGGTCTCAGTGTTCGGTTTTCCGCACCCGGCATGCGGTCAAAGTAGCGGTCCAGCCGCATCTTCCAGCTGTCCCCGCTCTCATCCAAAGCCATCACACTCTTCGCATCGAGCGTTTCGATCCCGGCCTGGTGAAGGTAGAACTTCACCTCCGAGACGATCTCGCCGGCGAACTCACTGTTTTCTTCTGAATATGCCGCTTCGAGGATCCCCGAGAAAAGCTGCAGCTGTGCCTTGACCATCACCGCAGCGGTGCCGGAAGCCCCGCTCACGGCCTGCGCCCCTTCATCTGTCCCCTCATCTTTCGGAGCCGGGAGGCTCAAGGTCTCTTCCAGCTGCTGATCCATCACGCTGCCTAAAAGCGACATGTGGTGGTAGATCTTATCCGCGTCGAGTGTGACATCAATGATCTGATCCTTTGACGGTGTGCCCTTGCTGCGCTTCAGCAGTCCGCCGCCCACCGCAGCGCTCACCACGCCGCCCGCCTGCATGACTCCGAGCAGTGCATAAAACACGG
>ONYR01000010.1 GCA_900322165.1 uncultured Eubacteriales bacterium | reverse complement strand
CGCCAGGCGTTCCTCTTCATCCGCGATCTTGCTCTGGGTTTCCCACAGTCTTTCGAGGATCTCCTGAGACTTGGCTTCCTGCTCCTGCTTCAGAAGCTCCAGTGCCAGCTCGTTTTCCTTCAGCTCTTCCAGCTTTGCCTGCTTTTCCGCACGCTTGCCTTCGAGCTCCTGCTGTGCCTCTTCCTGCTTGGCACGATCCGCTTCGAGAGAGGCTTTCGTCTCTTCGATCACGTTCTTGCTCGCGATGATCGCTTTTTCGCACTCATCCATCTGGTGGATGATGTTGTTGTCGTATTCAACGACCGCGCTGATGTACTCAAGACGGCTGAAGAAATCAGCGATGCTGCTCGCCTGCAGCAGGATCTCAAGATAACTGCTGCTGTCGTTCTCGTACATCATCTGGATACGGCCTTTGAACTGCTGATAGTAGACCTTCAGCTCTTCCTGCTGCTCAGCCAGTTCGGCCTCCGTTGCGGCAAGAAGCTGTTCCTCGGTGTCGATCTGTCCGTTCAGGACGATGATCGTCTTTCCGATGTCCGCGATCTCTTTATCGATCGCTTCCATCTCCGCGACGACCGCGTCGACCTGCGCCTGCGCAGCCGCGATCTCTTCCTCGGTCGCGTTGATCAGGGCTTCCTGTTCATCGTACTCCTGCTGCTCGGATGATTCCTGATCGTAGAGATCGTCCAGATCCTCTGCCAGCGCCGGCACGATGTAGCCGATCACCATGGCCAGAACCAGGATCACCGCAATCACACAGGTAATAATTCTCTTTTTTCTGGATGTCATTTTATCCCTCCTGCGTCCGGATCAGACACGCAGGTGACGACGGATCGAGATCGTACTTCCGAACACGCCCACCACAATACTGAGGACAAGGAAGATCGGAAGCAGACCCTTGATAATGTCGTACACACTGACGATCGAGATCAGCGACGAAATGGCTGAAAAATGAGTCATCAAAAGCTTGATCAGACTGTTGTAACCAAAGTAGATCAGCGCGCTCGGAAGGATCGCTCCGAGGATACCGATCAGCATGCCCTCGACCACGAACGGCAGACGGACAAAGCTGTCCGTTGCACCGATGTACTTCATGATATTGATCTCGGTCCGTCTGGTATACACCGACAGCCGGATCGTATTTGAGATCAGAAGCACAGCGATGAAGATCAGGAACGCGATCAGCGCAACGCCGGTGTATGTCACAAGACGTCCGATCGAGGCAAGCGTTTTGGAAGCGTTCGCCGAATACCGCACGGTGCGGACCATCGGGGACGCATTCAGGAACGCGACGATGTTGTCCTGGCTTTCCGCGTTGGCGGGATAGATCTCGATGTTGGCGGAGTTTGCGAGCGGGTTGTCCTCGTTCAGCTCTTCCATCAGCGTTTCATTGATCTCGTCTCCGCCGAGCATTTCCTTCTTGAAGGTTTCCCAGGCTTCATCTGCAGAAACATAATGGTACGAAGCGATATCCTCACGCTGATCCAGCTGAGAGGTCAGCAGATCGACCTCCTCCTGCGTGATCCCGTTTTTGAGGAACGCAACCATGCCGATCTTGGAATCCAGACCGCCGGCGAACGACTGCACGTTCGCGACAAGGCAGTAGACGATGCCAAGAATGATAAGGCAGGCCGTGATCGTACCGATCGAAGCAATGGACATCAGTCCGTTGCGGAATACACTTTTAAATCCTTCGCCGATGCAGCGGCCGACAGTTCTAATCTTCATAGTCGTCGTAGTCTCCTTCCGAATCGCGGACAACGACACCGTGTTCCAGATGAACGACACGCTTCTGCATCTCGTTAACGATATCCTTGTCGTGAGTTGCCACAACGACGGTGGTGCCGCGCATGTTGATCGCTTCGAGCACTTCCATGACCTCTTCCGAGTTTCTCGGGTCAAGGTTTCCGGTCGGCTCGTCCGCAAGCACCAGCGACGGGTTGTTGACGATCGCACGTGCGATCGCGGTTCGCTGCTGTTCACCGCCGGAGATCTCGTTCGGCATGCTCTTGGCCTTGTGGGACAGTCCGACAAGGTTCAGAGCGGCAGGAACACTCTTTTTGATCTTACGGGGAGAGATTTCGATTACCTGCAGCGCAAAAGCGACATTATCATAGACCGTCCGCTTGGGCAGCAGCCGGTAATCCTGAAATACGATTCCCATTTTTCTCCGAAGCTCCGCCACCTTCTTGCGGCGCAGCTTGGTAATATCCTTGCCATCGATGATGATCTCGCCCTCATTCGGCGTCAGCTCCCTCATCAGAAGCTTTAAAAGCGTACTCTTTCCCGAGCCGCTCTCGCCGACGATAAAGACGAATTCTCCATCTTCGATGCGCAGGTTCAGATTGTCAACGCCGGTGACGTTGCCATCGTAAACCTTTGTCACATTCTTAAGTTCAATCATAGAATGCCCCCATCGTGTGTAGAATTGCTCCCTCCATGCCGCTTCTGTTTTTCTGTGCGGCATCTCAGCTTGTCATGTATGCGCTACGCGCGGTAGACCGAATCAGCGGAATCCGTTTTTCTCCATGTAGTTCATGTACTTGGCGACCATCAGTGCGATCTTGAAGGTGATGGCATCGTCAAAGGTGCGGACATCAAGTCCGGTGTTCTTCTGAAGCTTGTCCAGACGGTACACCAGCGTATTGCGGTGAATGTAGAGCTGTCTGGAGGTCTCCGAAATATTCAGCGAGTTCTCGAAGAACTTGTTGACGGTATTCAGGGTCTCTTCATCGAAGTCCTCGACGCGGATGTCCTTGAAGATCTCTTCGATATACATCTTGCACAGCGGCAGCGGCAGCTGATAGATGAGGCGTCCGATTCCGAGACGGTTGTAGTTGATAATGTTCTTTTCTTCGTAGAAGATCTTGCCGACCTCCAGCGCGATCTTCGCTTCCTTGTAGGAACGGGAGATGTCTC
Organism: uncultured Eubacteriales bacterium; assembly: GCA_900322165.1. Taxonomy (GTDB): domain Bacteria; phylum Bacillota; class Clostridia; order Lachnospirales; family Bianqueaceae; genus RUG760. The sequence goes on along the minus strand of ONYR01000010.1, from coordinate 4,182 downwards.
TCAGGTCATTTACGACGGAGCCCATCGCAATGCGGGCGCGGCCCATCGCTTCGCTCGAGAGCATGTCCCCGATCGTGCTCGCGGTCTTTTCAAGCGCGGTGCGGGAGGAGTCATCGCTGACATCCTTCACGAGGATGATATTGTTTTCATCGACCGCCGTGATGAAGTCACGGTTCTTGATCGGGTAGATCCCGCGGATCACGTCGATGACCGACGCGTTCGTATCACGGTCGTTGTTGGACTCAATGAGGAAAACGCAGCGAGCCACATTGTTCTCAATGTGCAGCTTCTTCGCGCGCATGTAGATATCAACAAGCAGCAGGTTATCCAGAAGCAGGTTCTTAACAAAGTTGTCCTTGTCGTAACGCTCTTTGTAAGCGATCAGAAGGCCCTGAAGCTGGAACGCGGCGATCTTGCCGACTTTGTAGGCGTCCTCGCCCTCGCCGCTAACCGCGACAACGTAGGCCAGCTCCGTTCCGTCCATAATGCGGAACAGCTGATGACCCTTGACGATCATGCCGTCGGCGCCATCCTCCAGCGCCTCCGCGGAGAAAGCGATATCACGGGCACTGCGGGCGTCTTCGGTCGTAGCTAAAAGACTGCCTTCCGCTTCGAGTACGCTCAGATCACGTTTGGTGATCGATTTAAGTCCGTCAATCGTAGATTGCAAAATCTGGTTCGAAATCACAGTGTGCCTCCTTCATCGCTCGTTGTCCCTTATTTTACCACATCTCCGCCTCTTTTTCCAGTCCGCAGAGAAACATTTTCTTTATAGTTTGTAACACTTTTGTTACAATTCAAGCATTTACTCGTCTTTGTTGCATTTTTCAGCAAACGCATAGAGTGCCTTGATCGTCTTCTCGAAGTCCTCTTCGCGCACGCCGACGATTAGGGAAATCTCTTTGATGCCCTGAATGACAAGCTTAACACTGACTCCGACCTTGGCCAGCTCCTCAAGGATGCCGGCGGACATACCGATGACGTCCTTCATCGCGACGCCGACGATCGCGAGCATCGCGAGGTTATGCTCAATGGTGACACTGTACGGGTCGATCTCTCGGCGGATCCGGCGAAGGATGCTCTCCTCCTTACCGCTGATCTCCGCGGAATCGACCACGACCGTCATGGTTCCGATGCTGGAGGGCACATGCTCAACCATGACCATCGCTTCTTCAAAGACCTGAAGCACCTTGCGTCCGAAGGCCAGCTTGTCCGATCCGATATCCTTTTCAAAGGACAGGGAGACAAAGCCCTTCTTGCCTGCAACGCCGGTGATGAATTTATGCGCGTCCGTGATCTGATCATCGGGCACGATCCAGGTGCCTTCATCGCTCGGGATGTTGGTGTTGCGGATGTTGATCGGAATGCCGGCGCTTCTCGCCGGGAAGATCGCCTCTTCATGGAACACGCTCGCGCCCATGTAGGAAAGCTCGCGCAGCTCCGAATAGCTGATCTCATGGATCGGAGACGGATTCTCGACAATGCGGGGGTCCGCCGCCAAAAAGCCGCTCACGTCGGTCCAGTTCTCGTACACATCGGAAGCCATCGCCTTGGAGACGATCGAACCGGTGATATCGGAACCGCCGCGGGAGAACGTATGGATCCGGTGATTCTCGGTCGCGCCGTAGAATCCCGGAAGGACGAAACGCTCCTCCGGACTGATAGCCCTAAAGGCCGTCATCGTCTTGGCTTCATCGAAGTTTCCCTTCGCGTCGAAGAAGATATAGTCCGCCGCGTCAAGGAAGCGATAGCCAAGGAGCTTTGCCAGAATGATGCCGTTAAGGTATTCGCCGCGGCTCGCGAGGTAATCCAGACTGGTTCCCTCATCCAGGCGGCTTAAGATCTGACGGTACTCTTCGTCAAGCGAAAGATCGAGCCCGAGCTCCTCGATAATACTGTCGTAGCGCGCTTCAATATCATAAAAGCTTCTCCGACCGGCTTCGGCGTCCTTTTTCTGGATCTCATAGCACCGAATCAGCATGTCGGTCACTTTGGTATCTTCCTTGAAACGCTTGCCCGGCGCCGAAGGAACTACATACCTCCGGGACTCATCAGCCAAAATGATCGCCGCAACTTTTCTCATCTGAACGGCATCGGCCAGCGAGCTTCCTCCGAACTTAACGGTTTTTCTCATCACATTCTCCATCTAACAAGCTTTTCAGCCCTTAATTGGTTGTAGGTAACATACAGAAGGTTTCCTGAACAGTTACACTTTAGAAAAAAAGCGGTCTGCTTGATTGCAGACCGCCTTTCAGTTTTCAAGATCAGCCTCTGCGCTTTCTCTGCAGGAAGCCGGGGATGTCGATCGGGACATCATCGGAAGCGGATTTGTTCATATCGGGATTGCCGTAGGTCGGCGTCTGAGCCGGAGTACGGTACGCATTGCCCTGATAGTTATTCTCAGGCTGAGTGTACTGGTTGAAGCCCGGAACTTCCGCAACCGTACGGAACTCGCCGGAAGTCAGCTCAACCGCATGGTCCTCGTCATCATGCTTGGCCGGAGCCGGCTTAGCCTTAGCGGGAGCCGGACCGAAATCGGTCGCGATGACGGTAACGATGAGCTCGTCCTCAAGGGTCTCATCGGTGGTGGTACCAACGATGATCTGAGCTTCTTCATCGACAAGGCTGCTGATGTAATCAGAGACTGCGTCGAATTCATACAGGGTCATGTCAAGGCCGCCGCAGACGTTGACAAGCACGCCCTTAGCGCCGTTGATGCTCGTATCCATCAGCGGGGAAGCGATCGCCTGCTCCGCTGCCTTGCGAGCCTTGTCCTCGCCCTTTGCGCGGCCGATGCCCATATGAGCAAGGCCCTTGTCCTGCATAATGGTGCGGACATCCGCAAAGTCAAGGTTGATCATACCCGGACGATAGATCAGGTCGGAAATGCCCTGTACACCCTGACGAAGGACTTCGTCAGCCATGTGGAACGCTTCCACCATCGTGGTTTTCTTATCTGCAACGTCCAGCAGACGGTCGTTGGAGATCGTGATAAGGGTATCGACGTTCTTGCTCAGTTCCTCGATTCCCTGCATTGCGCTGCGCATACGGCGCGCGCCTTCAAAGCGGAAAGGTTTGGTGACAACACCGACGGTCAGGATACCCTGGCTCTTGGCAATGCCCGCGACAACAGGAGCCGCACCGGTACCGGTACCGCCGCCCATTCCGGCCGTAACGAAGACCATATCGCAGCCTTCGAGTGCCTTGCGGATCTCTTCTTCGCTCTCCTGAGCAGCCTTCTGGCCGATCTCCGGGTTTGCGCCTGCGCCGAGACCCTTTGTCAGTTTTTCGCCGATCACGATCTTGCGATCAGCCTTTCCTTTATTCAGAACCTGTTTATCCGTGTTGATCGTGAGGAAGTCTGCGCCTTCCAGACCGTCCTCGATCATTCTTTCGACAGCATTGTTTCCGCCGCCGCCCACGCCGACAACAGTTATCTTTGCAGTAGTCAGTTCGTCCTGCATGCCTTCGTACTCCATCATGGTGCTTGCCCTCCTCGACAAATTTCCCCACAGAATTTATTTATCAATGTATACACTGCGAGAGACTAATGATAGAAACATGATAAATGTTTTCCTTCAATAAATCAAGCCGTTTTCACGAATTTTCTTTATTTTCCGATCTCCGACTCGATTTCCTTCGGCTCGATGTAGATCTGGTCGCTGAGACTTTCAATGTGCAGCGTTCCGTCCGGCAGTCCCTTCTGCGAAAGCACGCTTGCCGTAATTGAAATCTTCTGCTCGATGTCGGTCATCGAGCCGACGCGGATCTCCATATGATCCGTTTTTAACACGATATCATCGAGCGAACGCACGTTGATCTCATTAACGAGACGCTCCAGTTCATATTTACGCAAGTTGGCACCGATGGAGACCACCGCGTCATAACGCTCGAAATCGTTGGTGTTGAGCGACTCACCGATCGAGAAGCTCTTAATGACCAGTCCGGTGATGATCGGAAGATCCTCATCGGGTGAATCGGTCGTTGCGGCGACCTGTCCCTTTCGGTCGATACAGAGATAGGTGCCTTGGAAGTAGACATAGCCGATCGTCTGGCTCTCTTCGACCACGACCCTCACATGACTCGGCCATCTGAAATAAACATCGACCGTGCTCAGACGCGAGTCGACCGACGGCGTGCTGTTCAGATGCGAAAGCGCATAGCGGAACAGGTTCGTTCCCT
>ONYR01000003.1 GCA_900322165.1 uncultured Eubacteriales bacterium | reverse complement strand
TTACACATAATCATGATACCAATTAATGACGCAAAATAATCACACAAAATAATTCGGAGCGACCGGTCTTCCTGTGTCTGCCGACTCCACGATCGCGTGGCATACCGCGATCGTGTTGGCCCCTTCGATCGCCGGGGTCTCGAGCGGACGGAGCCCTTGTACCGCTTCATAAAAAGCTTCAAATTCGCCGGCCGCGTTATGGCTGTTGATATCGATCGGGATGACTTTCTCGTTTAGCTTTCCTGTTGCTTCATCAAGCGTAAACAGCTGCATCGAAGGGCTTGTATTATCGGTGATAATGGTTCCCTTGGTTCCGTAAAAGACCGACCGCATCGTATAGGGCCGGCGACAGCTGATGGAACAAAAGACCTTGCCAATGACTCCGTTTGGGAAGCGAAGGATCGCAATATGCGTGTCGTCATAGGGTGTGACGTCCCGGAAGGTCTTATGCGTGCCGTAGGCCATCACCTCGTCCGGGTCGCCTGCGATCCAGCGCAAAAGATCGACCGCATGACATCCGCCGCCGACAAGCCCGTTGCGCTTGGGATCGCTTCGCCAGGTACCGGCCTCATAGATCTTGGTATAATCATGCGCATATTCGGACTCAACATACGTCAGTTCTCCGATCGCGCCCTCCTCGATCAGCTCCTTTGCCATATAGAACCCCGGGGTAAACCGGCAGATCTGCCCGACCATGAACGTCTTATCGCTGCACCTTGCCGCTTCCACAATGGCTTTCAGATCCTCCCGCGTTAAGGCCAGCGGTTTTTCACACAGCACATGCTTTCCCTTGGCAAGCGCCTCCTCAGCCATGCGCCGATGATCCTGATCCGGCGATGCGATAATGACCGCATCCAGCTCCGGATCCGCGATCATGTCCCGGTAATCCGTATACAGCCGCGAAACCTGCAGCTCCTCTCCCACGGCGCGGAGCTTCTCTGCATCGATATCGCAAAGTGCGTAAAGCTCCGGCTTGGTAAAGCCTTCGATCTTGTCTGCGATCCGTTGTACCCCTTTGGCATGGCCCTTGCCCATGCCTAGACCGATCACTCCGACGGAAAACATTTCGTTATCCTCCTCTTGTGAATTTCCTTTCCAGGCGATCCTGAAAGCCCCTTTCGAAACATCTCGATCTCGGGCTGACTCTGATTTTATTATATAGCATGAAAACAATAAAAGACACCGCCCAAGCAATGATTTCCTTTTTTAGTGCGGAAGGAAATGGTATAATCCATGTTAGGCTTTTATATATAGTCAGGAGGAACTCATGCAGTATTACGTCAACATCAACGCCGCCGCAGGCGGTGACGGAAGCAAGGAAAATCCGTTTGTCCATATCCAGGACGCTGCGAATATCGCCAAGCCCGGCGATGAAGTGCTTGTTTATCCCGGTATCTACCGCGAAGCCGTGAGCCCCGTTCACGCCGGAACCGAGGAAAACCCGATCGTTTACCGCTCGATCGAGCCTCGCAAGGCTGTTATCACGGGCGCCGAAAAGCTCGGTGATTGGAAAAATGTGCAGGGCAGCGTATGGACGGCGCGTGTAAAAAATGATATTTTCCCGGACCGCAATCCCTACACCACGCTGGTCTCCGGCGACTGGTTCATCGCGACCTTTATCGCGCACCTTGGAGACGTTTATCTGAACGGCAAGTCGCTCTACGAGGTAACCGAGAAGGAGGCCGTCTTCAATCCCAAGCCGTCTCAGGCATCCTGGGATCCCGATTTCTCCAAGTACGTCTGGTACGCGGAGCAGGAAGGCGACGAGACCGTTTTCTATGCGAACTTCCACGAGTTTACCCCGAACAAGGAAAACGTCGAGTTTTCCGTTCGTAAAAACTGTTTCTATCCAGAAGCGGAGGGCGTCAATTACATCACGCTTTCCGGTTTCACCGTGTGCCAGGCCGCGACTCAGTGGGCTCCGCCAACCGCCTATCAGGAAGGCATGGTCGGGCCGCACTGGTCGAAGGGCTGGGTCATCGAAGGCTGTGAGATCTTCGAGTCCAAGTGCAGCGGTATCTCGCTTGGCAAGTACTATCAGCCGGAGAACGACAACAAGTGGCTGAAGAAAAAATTCAAGGACGGCACTCAGACCGAGCGCGAGGTCATCTGCCGTGCGCAGCGTGAAGGCTGGACAAAGGAGAACATCGGCCATCACACCGTGCGCCGCTGTGACATCCACGACTGCGGTCAGACCGGCATTGTCGGTCACCTTGGCTGCGTCTTCTCCCTGATTGAGGATAACCATATTCACCATATCAACAACAAGCAGAATCTGGCCGGCGCGGAGATCGGCGGCATCAAGCTTCACGCTGCGATCGACACGATCATTCGCCGCAACCATTTCCATCACTGCACCCGCGGACTGTGGCTTGACTGGCAGGCGCAGGGAACCCGCGTGACGCAGAACCTGTTCCACGACAACTGCCTGCCATTCGACTATTTAATGAACCCGCAAGCAATGATGGCAACCGGCGAGGACATCTTTGTCGAGATCTCGCACGGTCCGACGCTGATCGACAACAACCTCCTGCTCTCCTACCGCGCACTGAAGCTTTCGACGCAGGGCGTGGCGGTTGTCCACAATTTCCTGGCCGGTTCAATCGCATGCGTCGGCCGCGGCGTCAACAACGGAGCCAAAACACTGCCCTCGCCGCGCTACACGCCCTACCATGTCCCGCACCGCACGGAGATCGAAGGCTTCATGACGGTCCTCCACGGCGATATGCGCTTCTACAACAACGTTTTCGTACAGCAGAAAGTCCCGCAGATGCTGAAGATGGCCTCGCTCGGCGGAAAGCTTATGCAAAACGAGTGGGAGGACATGAACATCACGGCCGGCCTGCAGCCGTACGACGCTTACCCCACGAAGGCCGAGTGGCTGAAGCAGTTTGAAGGCTACTGCGGCATGGGCTCACCCGCAAGCGACCGTTACTACAGCTATCTCCCGGTCGAGACCGGCGGCAACGTCTACGCGAACGGCGCGAAACCGCGCAAGGGCGAGGCGGACGCCATCAAGCTTACCGCTCCGATCGAGTGGAAGCTCACCGAGTCGAACGGGACATGGACGTTTGAGACGAACCTCTACGAGAAGCTCGGCACCACCCACTGCTCCATGATCACGACCGAAACCCTCGGCCAGGCGATCATGCCCGAAGAGTGCTTCGAAAATCCGGACGGTTCTCCGATCACCTTTGACACCGACCTGGCCGGCGAGAAGAGAGATACAAACGTACTGCCCGGACCGTTTGCGAATCGCTCCGACAAGGAAATCTGGAAAACTGCCAGCTCAGATCGTTGAATGCGCATCATGATTTCTGCTTGACAAGAGCATGACATGACGATACATAAATAGCTGAAAACAAATTCAGTGAATTTGTTTTCAGCTATTTTTTAAGGAGGATGTCTTCTATGTTCGTCGCTCGAGAAAAACGCTCTGCAGATGATTGGTCCGCCGGCCGTTTGCACTTTTTTACCACAATCTGTATGCACAATTTGCATCTATGTCTTGACATTTAGATGCATCTTGTGCATAATTTCTATTGTGGAGGTGCGCAAAAATGACGGATTTAAAATCTCTTCGCTTACAGAAAAAACTCACACAAAAAGAAGCAGCCAACATGATTGGTGTTTCTCTGCGCTCTTATATCTCGTTTGAAAATGATGAATCGAAAGTCGGCACCCCAAAATATCGTTTCCTTATATCCGAACTGGATCGCTTAACCAAACTTGATGAGGAACACGGTATTTTATCACTCGAGGATATCCGTGCCATTTCCGAAAACATTTTTCAAAGCTATCCTGTTAAGTACTGCTTTTTATTTGGATCCTATGCTAAAGGTCAGGCAACTGAGAGCAGTGATGTTGACCTCCTGATCTCCACCCCTATAACCGGTCTACAGTTTTATGATCTTGCCGAGCGACTACGTGAACAGTTACATAAGCGAGTCGATTTGCTGGACACCAAACAACTCCTCAACAACATCGAACTGCTTGATGAAATCTTAAAGGATGGAGTAAAAATCTATGGATAACCTAAAAGATGATTTGTATTATCTCGAACGCATGCGTAAGGATCTTGCGTTTATTATCCAAAACATGAAAGACGTTTCCATCGTACAGTTTGAGCAAAATGCAGACCCCCAGTAATGGCATTCAATCTCATTGAGGGTCTGTTATTGACGATGTTGTTTTAGTTCTTCCCGTAAATGATCGGGATGACTGATACGATCTTCACGTCGTGCTTTTTCATCGTTTTGACAAGCTCGTCACGGTCGATGTTGTTTTCGTTCGAGATGAACAGGAACGCGTCGTAGAGTTCGTTCGCCTTGCCTTTGGTCAGGAACTTGTCGATGTTGATGTTCCGCTCGGAGAGGATGCGCGAGATCTCTGCGATCTCACCGGGGCGGTCGTTGACTTTCAGGTGGATGTAGAGTGCGGTGTTGTCCTCCTCCACCTTGGTGAACGGACGGATGCCGGTGTACTGCACGGCGTTGTTGCGCTTGAGCGAGGTGTTGATGACATCGTCGAACATGACGCTCGCGGTCGGCGCTGCGCCTGCGCCCTGGCCTGTGAAGGAAAGTTCACCGCTGCGCGCACCGATGACACCGATAATATTATTGTTGGCATCGATCTTACTGAGGATGTTTTCTTCCAGACTGACGACGGCCGGTCCGATGATGTATTTCAGCGTGTCCTGCTGGTTGCGCATCGAAACGATCGGCTTGATCGTGAAGCCTTCGTCGCCGAGCACTTCGAAATCGACCGGACGGATCGCGCGGATCGAGCGCGGAGTCACATCCTCGAGATTGAAGTGCTTTTCAAGGCAGAACAACGCGAGGACTTCCGCTTTGTAGAGCGCGTCGAAGCTGTCAACGTCGTCCGTCGGGTCGTTCTCCGCATAGCCTCTGGTCTGCGCTTCCTTCAGCGCGGCGCGGAAGGTCTGATGATCCTTCGACATCCTGGTGCAGATGAAGTTCGAGGTTCCGTTCAGAATACCGTAGATCTTCGAGATCTCATGGCAGTAGAAGCTGTTCTCGACAACCTTCTCGATCGGGATTCCGCCGCCGACGGTCGCATCGTAGCAGAGCACGCTCTTGGACTCGATCGCCAGCTTCAGCAGCTCCATGCCGTGGTGCGCCAGCACCTTTTTGCTTGACATCACCACGTGAAGGCCGCGCCCGATCGCTTCCTTCAGCAGATGATAGGTTTCTTCCTCACCGGATCCGCCCATGCACTCGCACAGGATCTGAACGGACGGGTCATTCACGACCTCCTCCGCCTGATCCGTCAGCGTCAGTCCTTCCGTGTCGATCGAACGCTTTTTATGTAGATTCCGTACATAGATCTTTTTTACCTGCAGATCCAGATCATATAATTTCCGAACACGCTCGGCGTTTTCCTGAATAATGCGAACCAGCTCGCCTCCGATGGTTCCAAGGCCGAGCACTCCGATTCCGACTGTTTTCACGATATCCCTCCTCTTCCCTGCCTCGCAGGGGGCACCTCTTTATTATAATGCATAAACCGCTTCCTGCCAAAAGAAAAGTGGATGGAAAACCGTGATTTCTCGCGATTTTCCATCCACTTAGAGATAACTCGTCTTACAAAGCGGTCAGTCGATGACCTTTTTCAATACAGCCCTTCCGGTAATTCCCGAAAGCGCTGTGGCCTCCTTGACACGTCCGAAGTGATCGGGTTTCCCACTGTTTTCCCGATCCAGCGTTGTCGCGACCTCGATCGTGAGCTCGTTCAGCCCATCTTTCAGTGCCCCGCTCAAATCATATCGAAACGGCGGAACGATCTGAATTCCGAGACTCTCGCCGTTCACAAACACTTCCACGCCTTCGTGGGCATCGGTGATCTCAAGGCAGATCCGCTCGCCCTTCGCCGCCTCAAACGTGTTGCGGTAGCGGACATATCCGCTGAACTTCGGCGCTTCCTCCGCGAGGTTGTCCGGAAGCTCGATCTCTTTTTCATCAGTGAAGGCCGGGTAATCGATGCTGCGGCAGATGCTGCGCAGCCATGGGCCTTCAAGCGTGATCTCCGTCGCTTCGTCGCAAAGTCCATCCTTCGCCGCAGGCAGCTCCTCCGGGACTGCTGTCGGATCGGCTACGAGCGTAATACTGTGAAGCGGCTCAATGCGAAGGAAGACATGATTCTCGCTTTTTTCCGCACCGAGGATGGTATTGTTCCACGGATCGTAGGCATAGACCGTTTTCCCCGTGATTTCAGGAAGCACGATCTCTCCGTTATAGACTTCCGTTCCCTCATTCACCAGGAAGAAAACCTCCGTCCCGTCTTCATGAACATAGTGACGGTAACGAATGCGGTTGTTGGCGGGCTCGATCCGAACGTCGCGAATCTGCTTCGCCTCAAGCGTCTCAACCAGATCATCCAGCGCCGCTACTTCCATCTCCGGAACCTCTGCCTCGCCGCGGCAAATACCTTCCGGCAGCGCATCGATCATATAGACCGCCACGCCTGCCTTCTGCATTTCAACCACCGCCTGAGCTACCTCGCCCGGGATGAACTGCATCGAAGGAATGATGAACGCACGGTAGGCCTGCGTGTTGACTTTCAGCGTCCCATTCTCGATCAGGGTATGATAGGCTACGCGATCAGCAAACACATCCGACGGAATCACGTCGTAATCCATTTGCGCATCCACGAGGCGATGAGCGACCTTGTCCACGGTCATATACTTACCGGTCCAGTCTCCCTCCGCCGTGTACAATACCGAGGCTGGCGCGATGTGGCGCCCGCCGCTCAGCAGTTCGCAGACACGGTTCATGTACGCCATCAGGCAGCCGAAGTGACGGTACTGCGGATTGTTTCCGTGCGCGTAGAAGTGCGGCGGACAGTCCGGATCCGGATATTCCTTTCCACTAAAGGCGTGAGGGACAAAGTGATTGATCCCTCGCACCAGGAAATGATCCGCCAGATATTTCTCAAGGCGCACGCCCTCTTCCCAACCGTAGTTGCCGAAGATCTCGCACATCGTATTGCCCTGCTTGCGGGGTTCGATCGCAGCCGCCGAATCTGCCAGCTTGCCGAGAAGGTAATGATAAAACTCACCGTCGCGGTGCATGAACGTGCCGTTGTTGTAGCTGATGTCTTCCCCCTGCGGGAAGACCTGCCCGCCGATATCATCAACCCCAGCCATGTCCTGTCCCGAGAGACCGCGGAAATAGTGACCAAGC
>ONYR01000246.1 GCA_900322165.1 uncultured Eubacteriales bacterium | reverse complement strand
GTTTGAGTTTGACCGTTTGGTGGACCGTGAGGGGCTCGGGACGATCAAAGAGCTGTACGCCCCGAAGGTGCTGAAGGAAAAGGGCCTTGTCAATTACTGGGGCGCGGAATTCGAGTTTCCGACCTGCCCGGCCTTTCGCAGAGGGGTTGTCAAATGTGCGGAGAACGGCCTTTTCGGCTTTACCGCGCAGACGGATGCCTACAATGAGAAGGTCATCTGGTGGATGGAGAACGTCCGCGGCGCTTATGTGGAGCCGGAATGGATCGTACCGACACACGGAACCATTTTTGCGCTCGCAACAGCGATTCGGATGTGCTTGACAGATCCGGAGGATTACATGATCGTGCTCCTGCCCGGGTACAACCGCTACGAGCAGGCCGCGAGACGCATGGGCAAGAAGACCGTTTTTTCGAACCTTTGCTTTGACGGGGAGCGGTACGAGATCGACTGGGCGGATCTGGAAGCGAAAATGCGGGATCCGCACGCGAAGCTTCTGATTCTCTGCAATCCGAACAACCCGACCGGAACGATCCTGAAGGAAAATGAGCTGAAGCGGATCGGACAGCTTGCGAAGGAAACCGGAACGACGGTCTTCAGCGATGAGATCTTCGCGGAGATCGGGCTCGAGAAGGGCTGCGCCGCGGTGCCGATGATGGCGGCTGTGTGCGAAAAGGATGCGCCGGTCATTTCCGTAACTTCGCTTGGCAAGTGCATGAGCCTGACCGGCGTGAACCACGCCAACGCTTTGATCGCAAACGAAGCGCTTCGGGAGCGCTACGTCAGCCAGAAGTACGCGGATCATTACGGAAGCATCGATCCGATGCTCTATGCGGGGTTCATGGAAGCCTACTCAACGGAGGGCAAGGCGTTTGTCGAAGCGCTGAATACCGTGATTGCGCGGAACGCTGCATTCATGACGGACGCGATCGAGCGTCTGATTCCGGGCGCGAAGGTCGTGAAGCCCGAGGGTACGTACGTGCTCTGGGTCGATTATCACGGCTGCGGCCTTTCGGCAGAAGAGCTGGCCGAGTTTTTAAACGAAGAAGCATTTTTTGTCGGTGATCCGGGGGAGGATTACGGGGTGGATTCCCTGTTCTACCGCTACAACCTTGCGGTGCCGATGAGAGAAATTGAAAAATCCATGCGGATGCTTGAGAAGGCGGCCGCGGAAAGGGGCTTGATTGAATGAAAATCGTAGAAGAGCAGGAAGTCAGACGGCTGGTTAGCTCGAAAGCGTGTGTCGATTTGATGAAGGAAGCGCTGATGGACCTCGAGACGGGAAAAAGCGCGATGCCTCAGCGGTTGATCGTAAAGATGCCCAACACCGCGGTGCTTGGCTTTATGCCGGCCTACGCGGGAGACTATTTCGGAGCGAAGGTGCTCGCGGCTTACGGACCGAACGCCGGAACCGAGTATCCGACGCACATGGGCTACGTGGTTCTGTTTGAGAGTGAGCACAGTTCCCCGGTCGGCCTCATCGACGCGACCGCGGTTACCGAGATCCGCACGGGTGCGGTATCGGCCGCGGCAACGGACGTTTTGGCCCGCAAGGATGCGAAAGTGCTCGCACTTGTCGGAGCCGGCGCGGAGGCTCGTTCGCACACCGCCGCGATCCTGGCGGTGAGAAATATTGAGAAGATCCGCGTTTATGATTTACGACGCGAGGCGTCGGAGGCGTTCAAGGAGGAGACCGAGGCGATCTATGACGTGCCGGTCGAGGTCATGGACGATCTTCGCAGCTGCGTCTATGGGGCGGACATCGTCTGTACGCTGACGCCTTCGAAGGAACCGTTCCTGACAAAGGACATGATCGCGCCGGGAACGCACATCAACGCGGTCGGAACCTTTACCCCGGTTACGCGCGAGGTCGCGTCTGATCTTGTCGCGGCGAGCCGCCTTTACGCGGATCAGATCGCAGCCTGCAAAAAGGAGAGCGGGGAATACCTTGTCCCGCTTGCGGAAGGACTGATCGGGGAGGATCACATTGTCGGGAGCATCGGTGAGGTGCTGCTTGGCAAAGCGCCGGGCCGAGGCTCGGATAGCGAAATCACGATCTTCGATGCGCTCGGACTGGCGGTCGAGGACGTTTACACGGCCAAATATGCTTATCTGAAGGCCTGAAGAAAGGAAACAGACGATGAAGCAGATGGATTCACTGACCGAGAGAATCTATAACGAGGTTCTTCGGGATATCAGGGATGGCAAGATCCGCCCCGATGAATATATCGTGGAGCAGGATCTGTGCCGCGAGTTCGGGATCAGCAAAGGGACCGCGGGCGACGTGCTGCACCGCCTTGCGCAGGATCAGATCGTGCTGTCCTATCCGCGCAAAGGCTACAAGCTGAATGTGTACGATGAAAAAGAATTCCGTAACATTCAGACGCTGCGCTTCTCGATCGAATCGCTTGTGATTCACAAGCTGATCCAAAGCGGCAAGGGCAAGCAGCTTGACAAGGCTTTCGCAGACATCGACGCGATGGACAACTATACCTTCCACGCGTCCCTTGCAGCCAAGACCGGCGACCCGTTCATCATCGACGCGCTCGACCGTCTGGTGAATAAGGCCGTAACAACGTACGTCAACATTTCGTTTGACGCGGGAGATGACAGTGTCATCGCCTCGCGCCACAAGGATATTATCGCGGCGATCGTGAAAGGCAACGAGGCCGAGGCGATCGATGCGCTGCGGGACGATCTGCGCCTGTCCCCGGAGGATGGAGCGCTGAAGCAGGTGACGCTCTGGCAGTATCATCGCAAGTTCAACACCGACGCGATGAAGGAGATGGCTTACGTTTCGGATCCGCAGATCACGGCGGACGGAACGAAGGCTGCCTATGTCCAGACCGTGGCCCATAAAGACGACGGAGAATTCTACCCTCAGATCCGTTTGCTCAACCTTGAGACAGGCGAGGAATACGGCCTTGACGCGGGCACCTCAGAGAAGAATCCGAGGTTTGCTCCGGACGGGTCGTACTTTGCGTACCTGTCCGACGAGACCGGCGAGTTCCAGATCTACGTAGCCGCTCAGGATGGCAAGGCGAGACAGCTGACCCACCTTCGCCACGGGGTCAACGGATTCGAGATCTCCCCGGACGGAGAAAAGCTTGTTTTTACCGCGAAAGCGTTCCCCGCAGAGATCGAAGCCGGAAACGTTCTGACGGAGATGACCGAGGAAGAGAAAGCCGAATTTGAATACCAGAAAGAGTGGGGACCGAAAGAGATCACGGAGATCGACTATAAGAACGACAGTGTCTTCGGTGTGCGCGACGGCTCGCTAAGTGTGCTCGGCCTTGCGGATGTGAGCGGTGAGGTTCGGATCATCGCGGACGACATGCCCTACCTTCTCCCGGCGTTCTCCCCGGATTCCAAGAAGATCGCAGTTTTCGGACAGCCCTACAAAGGGGTGAAATTCTCCCGCAAGGAGCTGTTTTTGTTAAACACGACCGGCAAGCGGAAAAAACAGGTAACGAACCACTGCCCGGTTTCCGCGGACGTACCCCCGGTGTTTACGGAGGATGGAAGCGGGCTTGTCATTACCGGATATTACTTTAAGGACGGCGGCATGGCCGAATCGCTCTACCTTGTGCCCGCGGCGGGTATGAAGGAGGGCGATAAGCCGGTCTGCCTCTTTGACTATGAAAACGGTACGGGCGTTGACAGTGTGTACGGACTTCCGGCCTGCCGCACGCAGCTCGCGGACGAAAAGCCGTTTGTGACCCGTGTCGGAGACGAGATCTATTTCCTTTCCGCCTACAACGGAAACGAAAACCTTTATAAAATCAAAATTCAGGAAAAATCAACGCCCGAGCTCGTTTTGGGCGGGGAGTATTCGATCCACGAATTCTGCGCGCCGGTGAACGGAACCATTCTCGTGACGGCGGGCACGACCTACTCGCTGCGCGAGCTCTACCTTTACGATCCCGCGACAAGCGATATGAACCGCCTCGCGGACAATAACCCGTGGCTGAAGGAAGTGACCCTAGGCCAGGTTGAGTCCATGACCATTCCCACCAAGGACGGCAAGGACAAGGTCCACGGCTGGGTCTGCAAGCCGGTCGATTTCGAGGAAGGCGTGAAGTACCCCGCGGTGCTCTACCTTCACGGCGGCCCGCAGGTGACCTACACCAACGATTTCTGGCACGAGATCCAGATCCTTGCGAACGAAGGCTTCGCGGTCGTTTACTGCGACCCGCGCGGCTCCTCGGGCTACGGCATTGCGCATTGCAACAGCGAGCTCTCCTGGGGTCAGGAAGCCTACGATGATCTGATGGGCTTTTTGGACGCCGCGATCGAAAAGGGCTTTATCGACCCTGAGCGCGTCGGCATCACCGGCGGCAGCTACGGCGGCTACATGACCTGCAAGATCATCATGATGACGGACCGCTTCAAGGCCGCGGTCGGCCAGCGCGTCTTTGTCAACAAGGCAACCTCCTACGGGACCGGCGACATGGGCTTCTACTCAATGAGCATGGATCCCTCGAAGGTCAACATCGAGCGCTGCCTCATCGAGCGCGCCCGTACGAGCATTATCAAGGACATGGACAAGATCAAGACCCCGCTTCTCCTGCTGCACGGCTACAAGGATTACCGCTGCAGCTTCGAGCAGTCGGAGCAGATGTTTATCTCGATGCATGAGCGGCGAAAGGACGTGCCGGTGCGGCTTGTGATGTTCCCCGGGGAAAACCACAACGTCAGCCGGACCGGACTGCTGCACCACCAGCAGAAGCACGTGCAGGAGATGGTCGACTGGTTCAACCGATTCTTAAAGGAAGGGGTGAAGGAAGGTGAGTAAGCTGAAAAAAGTCAGTGAATTCGCGGATTTCGACCGCATGGAGGCGATCGGCTTCGGCGACCTTTTGGACGGCGGCAACACCCTTTTGATGGAAGTGAAAACCGGCGAGTCCTCGACCTCGTCGCCTGAGGTCGGAACCGGGCTGTCCGGCAACGGATCACGGATCGTGCTGATGAATCTTGCCTCCGGCGAGAAAACCTATATCACCGCGGGCGGCGAGGCGGACGAGAGTCCGCGCGCTTCCGAAGACGGGTCCAAGATCCTGTTCCTCTCCCGCGTGGAAGGAAAATACCAGATTTTTGTTTATGACCGCGTGAAGGGCGGCGTTCGCCAGATTACGCAGATGCGTTTCGGTGCGTCCGACCCGCAGTGGTCCAAGGACGGAAAGCAGATCCTGTTTACCTCCCCGGCCTCGGATGAGATGGACGAGGAGTGGCTGCAGACGAAGGTGAATCCGAAGGAGGAAGCGGCCTACCGACGGGAAAAAGCCAAGGAAGCGGTTGTCATTACTGACTT
The DNA here is from genome assembly GCA_900322165.1 of uncultured Eubacteriales bacterium. Classification (GTDB taxonomy): domain Bacteria; phylum Bacillota; class Clostridia; order Lachnospirales; family Bianqueaceae; genus RUG760. The sequence continues at coordinate 2,472 of ONYR01000246.1, read as the reverse complement.
TGGCTACAAGTTTGACGGGCTTGGTTTCGCGAAGCCCGAGGTCATGCAGCTGTTCGTGGTTTCCGCAGAAGGCGGGAAGAACGCGGACGGCGACGGCATGGTGAATAAAGCCAAAAAGATCACGAAGGGCACGAGCAATTTCATGCATGCGATCTTCGATCCGGACGGAAAGCACGTTGTCTGCGAATCGAACCTGTTCTGCAACAAGGAAGTCAGCATCATGACAGACGTGCTTCGAATCGATATCGAGACGTTGGAGATCGAGCGCGTCACGAAGGACCGCATGGTCGTGTCCTACCCGAATCCGATCCGCCCGGTCTTCACCAAGGACGGGCAGCACCTGATCATCGGGATCCTCGACTACGGTGATAAAACCTACACGGCGGGCTATCCTTCCTGCTCGCTTTACAAGGTGTCGCTTGACGGCAAGGAGCTTGTCAAGCTGACGAAGAAGACCGACGAGTGCTTCGACAACGTCCAGTTTGCCTACAACGCACACTGCGGCAAGGGACTCGAGAAGGTCCGCGTCTCGTCTGATGGGGCATGGGTGTATTTCCACGCTGGCTGGAAGGGCGAGTGCCGCGTGTACAAGGTGCGCCTTGACGGTGTGGAGCAGGAGCCGATCCCGGTTCTGACAGGAAAATATGCCTACAACGGCATGAGCGCGCCAAGGGGCGGCGAAGCACTCGTGACGCGCTGCGAGACCGACAAGCCCGAAGCCTACTATCGCCTTCGCGAGGACAGCGGTGAGCTGGAGCTTCTCTACCAGTCAAGCCAAAACTATCTTGATACCACTGCGGTGTCCCACGCGGAGGAGATTACCTTTACGACCCTCGACGGTGAATCCACCGTTCACGGATTCATCCTTCCCCCGCAAAACCGCGAGCCGGGAAAGAAATATCCGGCGATCGTCTATGTTCACGGCGGGCCGCATCCGTTCGTGACCTACGGATTCGATCTTGAATATCAGTGCTTCGCGGGAGCGGGCTTTGCCGTGCTGTACTGCAACCCGCGCGGATCCTCCGGCTACGGAGATCTGCACCGCAATTTAAACCGCGCCTACGACGGCTCGGCGTACACGGATATCATGCAGTTCACCGAGGAAGCCTGCCGGAAGTTCGATTTTATCGATTCCGAGCGGATCGGCATGACCGGCGGCAGCTACGGTGGCTATATGACGAACTACACCGCCACCCGCGCCAAGCGCTTCAAAGCGTACATTACCCAGCGCTCGGTCGTGAATGACCTCATCGGCTATGCCTCCTCCGACATGCAGGGCAGCAGCCGCGATTATCCGACCTTTGGCGAGTTCATGGTTCACCAGGTCGAGAAGTCCACGATCTGCGGCATGGAAAAAGTCAGCGCCCCGTTCCTCATTCTGCACGGCGAAGACGACCTTCGCTGCCCGGTCGAGGGCGCGCATCAGCTTTTTGTCGCGCTCAAGGACTCCCACCCCGAGGACTTCCCGATCAAGATGATCCTCTACCCGCATGTCGCCCACGACCAGCCGCGTGAAAAGCGGCAGCGCGCCCACTATTACGGCGCAATGCTGGAGTGGTTTGAGAAGTACCTATAAGCCGTATTGAGGACACAGGAATGAAAAAAGTCAAAGTAAATCTAACGCCGATGATGGCGTCTCGCCTTGCGAAGGAGGCTTCGATCGAGATTTCGCTTAAGCTGCAGGAGTTTGCCTGTAAAGCGGGCGAGATGCTTTTTGAGCTGAACGGCCGTACGATCATGAAGCCGTTTGAGACCTTCGCTGTGCCGCTTCAGATCACGGATGAGGCGGGCGAAGTCCCGTTTGAAAAAGTGGAAGAAAACCGCGGCTATATCCTGGCATGGATGTACAAGCCGCTGCGCGACACCAAGGGCGAGATCCAGGTTCAGTACACGCTGGCGTTAAAACCAGTAGGGGTAAATCCGTGCTTTGATCTTGGCTTCGAGGAAGGCGGGATCGACGGTTCCGGCATGACTTCGATGCCCGCGTTTGCGGAAGAGTTTGCCAAAGAACAATACGACTATACTCTGACCTGGGATCTGTCGAATATGATGGAGAACGCCAGTGCCGCGTGGGCTTTTGGCCCCGGCACGTGCCACAAGGTGGCCTTTGGCGGACTGCTGCAGCAGACCTTCTACGCCGCCGGTGAGCTCAACGCGGTGCGTTTCGGACGCTTTGGCTATTACTGGTTCTCCGGCCGCGAGATGCTCCAGCCGGCGATGGATGCGGCGCGGATCTTCGACTACGAGTCCGAGTTCTTTGAAGACGCGGAGGATCCGTACAACATTTTCATTCGCAAAACCGTAGGCTCGGAGAGGGCCGGCGGAACGGCGTACACACGCTCGTACATGTGCGTCTATTCCGAAGGCAACGATCTCTCCCCGGATTGGCTGTTCTTCCTCTACGCGCATGAGATGGTCCACAACTGGGTCCACCTCTCAGACAGCCCGTTCGGTACCTGCACCTGGTACGTG
>ONYR01000067.1 GCA_900322165.1 uncultured Eubacteriales bacterium | reverse complement strand
GCCCTGAGGAACTATTTTACGAAAAAAGAGCGCAAACATGGCTCATTTTTGGTGAAGTATTTAACTGTTTATTGATTGAGCGATAGAGCCGCTAATGGTATAATATTCAAGCTATAGACAACGACAGATGTGCAGATAGAAATAGAGGTTTCAATGAAGTTCAAAGAATTGTTTGCCCCGTCAGACATGACAACGGGCACCCCCTGGAAAAAGATTTTGATGTTCACGGTTCCGATGCTGATCGGCAACGTGGCGCAGCAGCTTTACTCGACCGCGGACAGTGTCATTGTCGGACGGTTCATCGGTGACAACGCCCTCGCGGCGGTCGGTTCCGCCGGCCCGATCTACAACCTGCTGCTCGTTTTGTTCATGGGTATCGCGGTAGGCGCCGGCGTCGTTGTCGCTCAGTTTTTTGGCGCGAAAAAGCGTGAAGAGCTTTCCAGAGCGATCGGAAACTGCATCACGCTGACCCTGATCGCATCGCTCATCATTATGGTGATCGGTGCGTTTACGATCCGCCCGCTGCTTGAGCTCCTGGATACGCCGGATACGATCATCGACTGGTGCGAATCGTACCTGATGATCCTCATCATGGGCATTGCCGGCACGTCTTATTACAACATTTTCACCGGTATCCTGCGCGGTCTCGGTGACTCGACCTCCGCGCTGATCTACCTTCTGATCGCGACCGGTATCAACATCGTGCTCGACATCCTTTTTGTCGGACACTTCGAGATGGGCGTTTCCGGTGCGGCGCTCGCAACGATCATCGCGCAGATCATCTCCGCGATCTGCAGCTTCCTGAAGCTGATGCGCCTTTCTTCGACCTTCGATCTCAAAGCGAAATATATGAAGCTCGATAAGTTCCACGCGCTCAACATCCTGAAGCTGGGACTGCCGAGCGGTCTGACCCAGGCGATCTTCTCCCTTGCCATGATCGTGGTGCAGTCGCTGACCAACAGCTTCGGCGAGCAGGTCATCGCCGCAAACGTCATTATCATGCGTGTCGACGGGTTCGCAATGATGCCGAACTTCTCGTTCGGTACCGCGATGACGACCTTCGCAGGCCAGAACGTCGGTGCCCGTAAATATGACCGGGTCGAGCAGGGCGCGAAGCAGGGAACATTGATGGCGCTTGGCGTGTCCGCGGTGCTGACGGGCATGATCCTGATCTTCGGACGTGCGCTCATGGGCGTGTTTACCGAGACAAAATCGCTGATCGATCTGTCCCGCAACATGATGAGCATTATCGCGGTCGGCTATGTCGCGATGGCCGTGACGCAGTGCCTTTCCGGTGTGATGCGCGGCGCGGGCGACACGATGACCCCGATGTGGATCTCGCTGGCGACGACCGTTGCGATCCGTGTACCGCTCGCTTACGGCATCGCTTATCTCACTCGCTCCCCGGAATTGCCGAACGGCGCGTACCAGTCACTGTGGATCTCGCTGCTGGCTTCGTGGGTGCTTGGCGCGATCATTACCGTGATCTGCTACAAGAGGGGCGGCTGGAAGCGCAAAGCGCTGCAGCGTGCCGGCACGGATGAGGAGATCCGCGATTACGTGAAGAAGGATAAGACGGCGCAGAAAGCCTGAAGCGCTGCGCTTGCAAACAAAAAAATCAACGTCCGAGGTGGAAGCCTCGGACTTTTTTTGATATAGTATCGATATATGGGCAATGTGCGAAACTGCACGCTCGATAACTGAGGAAATAACGCGGGAGGTTCGAAGGATGAAACGGCAGAGAAGGCAGGAGAAAAGACCGGCGCTTCAGAGGGTGTTTGCCCTTTTGATGGCGCTTTGTTTCTTTGTCTCCGGATGTCAGTCCTCCGCCGCTTTCAAGCCGGAAAATGAGCCCGGAGGGGCCGAATCCTCCGAGACCTCCGAGACTTCCGCTTCCGAGCTGGAGCCAAGGGACGAGGAAGCGGCCGGCGAAGGCAGCGAAGAACTCTCCAGGCTCCTTGGTAAGAAAAATCAGGAATATGACCCGCTCAGCTGCATCCTGACCGCAGAGGAAGGCTTTACAGCCGCGGAAAAACGGAATTATACGGTCATGATCTACATGATCGGTTCAAATCTGGAAAGTGCGGCGGGCAACGCGACGCTCGATCTTGCGGAGATGCAGGAGGCGGGCCTGGATTACAGCCGGACGAACCTTCTTGTCTATACCGGCGGTTCGATGCGCTGGAACAGCGATGTTCCCTGCGATCGGAACTGCGTGCTCGATCTGTCGAGAGACAGTGCGGATCGGATCGTAGCATCGACCGAAAAGAACGCAGATATGGGTGCGCCGGACGCGCTGGCGGAGTTTGTCAATTTCGCGGCCGAAAACTATCCAGCGGATCATTATGCGCTGTTTTTCTGGGATCACGGCGGCGGTCCGCTGTGGGGCTACGGCTCGGATGAACTCTTCGGCGGTGACGGACTGCTTTTGTATGAGCTGAATGAGGCGCTTCAGAAGACACCGTTCGTCAAAGGGGAAAAGCTGGATCTGATCGGGTTTGACGCCTGCCTGATGGGCAATCTCGAGACCATGATCGCCGTGCAGGGAACGGCCGACTATTTTATCGGCTCGGAGGACCTTGAGCCGGGCGCGGGCTGGGATTATCACTTTTTGAGCCTGCTGAATGAGACGGATGATCCGGTGGAGATCGGAAAAGGCATTCTCAGCGGCTTTGAGCAGTATTACGCATCGAAAAAAACAGAAAACTTTAATCCGGACCTGACGCTCGTGATGACGGATCTGAAGCAGATCTCCAAGGTGAGTGTAGCGCTCAATTCCCTTGCAGAGGTGCTTTCTTCCACACTCAGCAGCGAGGATGGCTTTCATAGGCTGGCTGCATCGAGAGTGGATGCGCGGAGCTTCGGCGCGCTTGATAATGGCGAGGAGAGTGCTTTTTACTACGACCTCGTGGATGTGCGGAGCCTGGCGATGAGCCTGGCAGAGGGCGGCGGGGGTACCGTCACCGGAAGCGATGTCACCGAGAAGGTGAATGCGCTGACAGCGGCACTCGACAGCTTCATTGTCGATTTCTACTCAAACCTTGAAGATGCCTACGGGATCTCCGTGTATTTCCCGTCGATGAACCGCTCGCAGTTCTATGAGATGAAGGATACGTATCAGCGCTATGGCGTAGGTGAAAAGTACATGGCGCTGCTTTCGGAGATCGTGAAGTGGCAGCAAAGCGGGATGCGCGAGGACTGGACGATCCCGTCGCCGGTGTTGAGCGGTGATGAGTATGTCGTTCATCTAAGCGAAGAGCAGGCCGGCAAGCTGACAAGAGCGTACCTGACGGTGCTGATCCCGGTCGATGAGTATGGCTCGGAATTTACTTCGATCCTGGACCGTTACCCGCTTACCGTGGATGAAAACGGCGTGATCCATCTTGCGGCGGATCCGAGCCTGATTGCGATGAGATCCGGGGCAGAAGAGTACATTTGGCCGGTGCGTGTCGTGGAGGAAAGCGCGAACCGGTTTATCTATCAGACGAAAAACACGCGCGTTCGGTCCGGGTCCTTGCTTCACTACGAAGAAGAGGAGTATGAGTCGATCTCGATCACGCTGAAGCAGATGAAGGCGGACGGCAGCCTGTCCATTCAGTCGGTCAACTCGGTCTCTGATGACTTTTCGTTCGGAGGAAAGGATACGATCGACGTTTCGCATTATAAGACGATCTACTATCACTATTCCGGCATGATCCCAAGCTTTCGGGAAGACGGCACTCCGCTGCGCTTTGCGGACTGGGAGAAAGGCGGACTTGTCGGCTCGACGAACATGTATCTTGAGGAGGACTTCGGCTTTACGCTGAAATCGGCCTCGGAGGAATTTGAAGCGATCTACTATGTCGTGACGATCGAAGACGAGAGCGGAGAGGATTACAACTCCGAGATCACGAAGATCCCGCTTTCCCAAAACGCTGAAGTATACAAGGAAAAAACCGCGCAGGGCGAGATGACCTTCTACGTCTATGAAGATCACGCTGAATTGACCGGATATACCGGAACAGATTCGGAGATCGCAGTC
>ONYR01000303.1 GCA_900322165.1 uncultured Eubacteriales bacterium | reverse complement strand
ATCCTTCTTTCCGTCCTTGACATAGTAGCCGGAGCACTGGAGCGAGAAGTCGGTCGTGACGGGGTTGATGCCCGCGTGCAGACCCTGCAGCGAGGTAATGACAACGCCCTCGCCCATCAGATCCTGCAGCTCGTCAAGGGACTTCTCACCGGGTGCGATGTAGCAGTTCATCGGGCTGACCGCGACAGCGGAAGCGTAGCCGCGCTTGAAGCCGTTGCCGGTGCTGTCCTTGCCGAAACGGGCCGCGGACTTGGTTGTCTGAAGCATTTCCTTGAAAACGCCCTTCTCAACGAGAACCTTGCGGCGGGTCGGGCAGCCTTCATCGTCGAAGCTGACCGGCTGAATCGAAAGATCGCTCGCAGGATCGTCGATGATCGTGATCTTTTCGCTGAAGATCTCCTCACCAAGGGAATCCTTCAGCGGAGAAATCCCCTTGAAAATCAGGTCGCCGGAGAACATGCCGGAGAAGGCCGCGAACAGGCTTGTCATGGCCTTGCGCTCGATGATCGTGTTGTACATTTTGCTCGGAAGCGAGGTCGCGCCGAGCTTCTCGATCGCGCCGTCGCAGGACTCTTTGACAAACGCGTCCACATCCAGCTCCGCCAGATTCGGAACGACCTTCAGGTTGTAGTCGACCTTGACCTCACCGTTTGCGGAGGCAGCCAGTCCGAGCATCAGCACCTGCGTGCGAGTCTCATCCGCCACATCCATACCGAGCGAGTTCGTAATCTCGCGGCGGGAAGACTCCTCGCTCCAGGACAGGCGGGAGACCTGCAGGATGCGCTCATCGTAGTTCTTTGCTTTCTCTTCGATCGTCTTCAGCGCGCAGGCGATCTCGTCCATCGTCGGCTGCACGAGCTTTTTCTCAGGCAGCGGCGTGACTTCTTCCGGTGCGCGAAGCGTGTCGGTTTCCTTCGTGGAGACGGTTTTGGCCTGATCGATCAGCTGATCGATCAGCTTTTCCGCGTCTTCATCCTCCGCCTTCTCGAGCGCAAGGTTCGCCATCTTGCCCTCATAGATACCGCGAAGCGCGGTGCCTAAAACGCGGGAGGTGACGAACGTGTCCATCTGTCCGGCGTACCAGGTAACATTGCGCTCAGAGGAGAGCTCCTGATAGATTTCAAAGGCCGAAAGGCCCTTTTCTGCTGCGATTTCAATCCATTTCTGCTTATTCATTGGCGGTTCCTCCTACGGTAATCGATGTGACACGGATCGCCGGCTGACCGACATCGGTCGGAATCGAGCCGCTCGCGGAGCCGCACATGCCCTGGCCGCGGCCGAGGTTCGAAGCGACTTTGTCAATGTTCATCAGAATGTCGCGGCCGTTGCCGATCAGCGACGCGCCCTTGACCGGGTAAGTGATCTTGCCGTTCTCGATCATGTACCCTTCGTTGACCGCGAAGTTGAACTCGCCGGTCATCGGATTGACCGATCCGCCGCCCATCTTCTTCGCGTACAGCCCCTTCTCAATGCCGACGAAGAGGTCTTCGAACTTATCCTTGCCCGCGCAGATGAAGGTATTGGACATGCGGGAGGTGGGTTCGAACTTGTAGGACTGGCGGCGTCCGGAGCCAGTCGGCTCCATGCCCATGCGGCGTGCGTTCAGTTTGTCGATCATGTAGGACTTTAAGATACCGTTTTCGATCAGCACGCGCTTTTGCTGCGGCGTGCCCTCGTCATCGATGTTTTCGCTTCCCCAGGCGTTCTCGATCGTCCCATCGTCCACGGCCGAAACACAGGGCGCGGCGATCTGCTGGCCCAGCTTGCCGGCGAAAACACTCTGGTTCTTCGCGACAGACGTCGCCTCGAGCGCGTGGCCGCAGGCTTCGTGGAAGATGACGCCGCCGAACTCGTTGTCAATGACAACAGGCATCTTGCCGGACGGGCAGTCCTTGGCCTTGACCATGACCAACGCGATCCGCGCGGCCTCTTCGCCGACCGATTCCGGTGTGCGGTCTTCGCTCCAGAACTCCAGGCCCTTCGATCCGCCCGGGCGATCCGCGCCGCTCATGAACGCATCGCCGTCCTTTGCGAACGCGACGACGTTCATGCGGGTCCGAACGCGCACATCCTGGGTCAGAAGTCCGTCAGAGTTGGAGATCTGAACCTTCTCGTTGACGTTCAGCATCGACGTCTGCACCTTGACGATCTTCTCATCGACCGCGAACGCCGCGTTCGCCGCGCGCAGCATCAGATTCGTCTTCTCGGAAAGCGGGACGCTGCCTCCATCGATCTTGATCTTGTGGCGGTTCTCGACGGGCTTTTCGGTCAGGACGACAGGAGCCTTTTCCTCGTCGCACTTTCCGTTATCGGATCCGCCCGCGGATCCGATTGCGGCCTTCAGATCCTCGATGAGTGGAATGATCGCCTCCTCGGTCATCTCGTTGGTGAATCCGTAAACCGACTGAACTCCTTTATACAGACGTACACCGATTCCGCTTGTCAAAACGCGGTTGACATCTTCGACCTCCCGGTTCAGCATGGAGATGGTCTCACTGACCTCGTCCTGCTCGAAGAGCTCCGCGAAATCCGCCGCCGACGCCATCGCCAGCGACAGATATTTTTCCAATTGTTCCTTTTTCAGCATGTTACCTCCGTTTCGTGCACTGAAAAACGTATCACCGACCATGAGCGGTCAGTATATTTATTATAATGCCCCCAAAAAGAAAAGAAAACCGTCTTTTGTTGCGATATAATGAGGAAGAGTGCAATTCAGATAGACTAAACAAAACGAAAACTATACGAAACGAAAGGAAGCAGGTTTCATGAAATATATCATCAAAGGTGGCACGATTTTGGACGGTACCAAGGAAATGCAGGCGCAGACGGGAAAGGTCATTTTTATAAACGGCGAGACGATCGAGCGCATCGAAGAGGAGCCCGCAAAAGCCCCGGAGGGCTACGAGGTCATCGATGCGACAGGCCTGTACATCATGCCCGGCCTCATCAATATGCACGTTCACCTTGCGGGCAACGGACGCCCGCAGAAAAAGCAGCGCGACAACGCGAAACTGGTTCGGCTGCTGTTCTCGAATCCGCTGACGGCCGCGGTGGCAAGGAAGATGGTCGAGGGGTACGCGAAGATCGAGCTCATGAGCGGTGTCACGACGATCCGTACCGTCGGCGGCCTGCGCGATTTGGACGGAAAACTGCGCGACCTCATCGCTGCGGGAAAGAAGGACGGCCCGCGCATTTTGGCGGCGAATGAAGGCATTTCGGTCCCCGGCGGGCACATGGCCGGGTCGGTCGCGATCGCGGCTACCTCGATTGAGGAAGCGATCGAGCTCGTTCACAAGGCGGATGGGCAGAAGGTCGACCTCATCAAGCTCATGATCACGGGCGGCGTTTTGGATGCGAAGGAAAAGGGCACGCCCGGCGAGATGAAGATGGATCCGAAGATGATCAAGGCGATCTGCGACGAGGCGCACCGTCTCGGCTACAAGACCGCCGCGCATGTGGAATCGACCGAAGGTGTCATCGAGGCGCTGAAGAACGGGGTCGATTCGATCGAGCACGGCGCAGCCCCGACCGAGGAGATGATCCGGCTTTTCAAGGAAAAGCACGCGTTCCTCACCACGACCCTCTCGCCCGCGCTTCCCTATGCGCTCTTCCCGCGCGAGGTCTCCAACGCGTCTGAGGTCGAGCAGTACAACGGCAACATGGTGTTCGAAGGGATCCGCGACTGCGCCAAGGCCGCGCTTGAGAACGATATTCCGGTCGCACTTGGCAACGATGTCGGCTGCCCCTGGATCACGCAGTACGACTTCTGGCGCGAGCTTGTCTACTTTAAGAACTTTATCGGTGTCTCAAACGCATTCGCGCTCTACTCCGCCACCCTCGGCAACGCGCAGCTCGCGGGGATCGGCCGCACCACCGGCTCGATTGAGGAGGGCAAGTGCGCGGACATTATCATGACGGAGCGAAATCCGCTCGGGGATCTTACGGCGCTTCGAAACGTCAAAACCGTCATGGCAAGGGGCCGCCTTTACCGCAATCCGAAAGTCAAGCGCAGCCCGGTCGTTGATGAGCAGCTCGATCAGTATCTGGAAGCGAAATAAAAGGCAGCCCGCCTGCCCTCCCGCTTGTCAAAATATAGAAAAAAGAATCCATTTTCTCAAAAAATTTCTACTGGAAAAACTTTCTTATACTCTTTATAATTAACTGGTAAATAAATAATAAATTAAAAAACGGAGGGTGTCTCTGTGCTGAAAATCATCAGACATATGCAGCGAAAGGACTGGGAGCTGTTTCTCCTGAGCCTTGCCTGCGTGGCCATTCAGGTCTGGCTCGATCTGAAGCTGCCGGACTACATGGCCACGATCACGCGGCTTGTCAAAACGGAAGAGGCGGTTGTCGCGCAGGTTCTCGCGGCCGGCGGCATGATGCTGCTGTGCGCGCTTGGCAGTGTGATCGCGCTGATCTTCGTCGGCTATCTGTCCGCGAAGCTCGCCGCAAACTTCTCGCGCCACCTGCGCCGTGACGTGTTCCGCCGCGTGCAGGACTTCTCGATGGGCGAGATCGAAACCTTATCGACCGCTTCCCTCATCACCCGCTCCACCAACGACGTGCAGCAGATGCAGATGATCGTCTCGCGCGGCCTTCGCATGATGATCCAGGCACCGATCACGGCGGCGATGGCGCTTGTTAAGATCTCCGGCAAGCACTGGGAGTGGACGGCCGTGACGGGCGGCGCGATCCTTGTCGTTGTCGGCCTTGTCGTTTTCCTTGTCCTCTACGCCCATCCGCGCTTCCGCAAAATGCAGTCTCTGACGGATGATATCAACCGTACGATGCGTGACAACCTCACCGGCATCCGTGTCGTGCGTGCTTACAACGCCGAAGAATTCCAGGAAGAAAAGTTCCAGGCTGCGAACAACCGCCTGACGAAAAACAGCCTGCAGGCCCGCCGCGCGATGGCCGTGATGCAGCCGATCATGCAGGTCGTCAACAATATCCTGGCGATTGCGATCTACTGCATCGGCGGTTTCCTGATCGCGGGCATGAGCGATCCGGCGCTGCAGCTCGAGACCTTCTCGGAGATGGTCGTTTTCTCGACCTACGCGGCGAAGCTCCTCTTCGCGTTCATGAGCCTGAACATGATCTTCAACATGCTGCCGCGCGCCGCGGTTTCCGCCGGCCGTATCAACGAGGTCTTCGCGACCGAGCCTTCGATCAAGGAAGGCACCGAGGATTCCGGCGTGAGCGGCTGCGAAGGTGAGCTTGAGTTCCAGCATGTTTCCTTCCGCTACCCCGGTGCTGAGGCGGACGCACTGACGGACATTTCCTTCACCGCGCACAAGGGCGAGGTCGTTGCGTTCATTGGCGCGACCGGCAGCGGCAAATCCTCCCTCATTAACCTGATCCCGCGTTTCTATGACGTTACCGCCGGCAAGATCCTCCTCGATGGAAAAGACGTCAAGAGCTATCGTCTCAAGACGCTCCGCGACAAGCTTGGCATTGCCACGCAGCGGGCGATCCTCTTTACCGGTACGGTCGCCTCGAACGTCTCCTACGGCTCCGACCCGCTTCCCGAAACCGCTTCGGAAGAAGAAAAAGCCAAAGCCGAGACCGCCCTTGATGAGGCGATCCGCATTGCTCAGGCTTCCGAGTTCGTCTCCAAAATGCCTGAGGAAAAGGACGCTTCGATCGCACGCGGCGGCACCAACGTCTCCGGCGGCCAGCGCCAGCGTCTTTCGATCGCCCGCGCGATCTTCCGCCGTCCCGAGTTTTACATTTTCGATGACACGTTCTCCGCGCTTGACTACAAGACCGACCGCACGCTTCGCAGTGAGCTGAAAAAGAGCACCGAAGGCGTGACAACGCTCATCGTTGCGCAGCGTATCGGCACGATCCGCGACGCGGACAAGATCATCGTGCTCGACGATGGCAAGATCGTCGGCATGGGTACCCATCACGAGCTTTTGCAGTCCTGCCAGATCTACCAGGAAATTGCTTATACGCAGCTTTCAAAGGAGGAACTCGCAAATGGCTAAAGATAATTATACGCTCGGAACCGTTCAAACTCAGCCCACCGGCCGCGGCCCCAGAGGCGGCCGTCCGATGGAGAAAGCCAAAGACGCGAAAAAAGCCTGGCGCGAGACGATCCATTACTGCCGTCCCTACCTTGTCTGGTTTGCCCTTGCTTTCACGGCAGCCCTCATCAGCGTGCTTCTGACTCTCTTTGCTCCGAATCAGCTCTCCCGCATCACCGACCTGATCTCGGACGGCATGGAGGCGGGCGTGGTCGACACCGCCAGGATCCTGCACATCAGCATCCTTGTCGGCCTGTTCTACATTTTCAGCGCGCTGCTCTCCTTTACGAAAAACTTCACGCTGCGCTCGGTGACTGAGTACATCATGAACCGTCTGCGCCGCGACATCGACCATAAGCTCAACCGTGTCCCGCTTCGGCGTTTCGACTCGGCGTCCTTCGGCGACCTCTTAAGCCGTGTCACCAACGATGTCGACACGCTCGGCATGTCGCTTTCGATGGCGCTTGGCAACATTGTCGGTGCGATCTTCGAGATCGCCGGCAGCTGCGTCATGATGCTCCTGACGAACCCGCTTCTCGGTCTCACCGCGATCCTAGCCTCGATCATCGGCTTTGTCGGCATGAACCTCATTATCAAGCGTTCCCAGAAATACTTCAAGGCGCGCCAGTACTACCTTGGCATGCTGAACGGCCACATCGAGGAGATGTACGCCGGCCACGACATCGTGAAGGCGTTCTCCGGTGAGGACGAGGCGCTCAAGACCTTCGATGAGTACAACGAAAAGCTCTATTCCAGCAACCTGATGAGCCAGTTCCTCTCCTCGATCATGCAGCCGCTGATGGTCATCGTCGGCGACATCGGCTACGTGGCCGTGTGTGTGGTCGGCGCGATCATGGTCTCGAATCACATGATCAGCTTCGGCGTCATCGTGGCGTTCATTATCTACGTGAAGATGTTCACGCAGCCGCTTTCGATGCTGGCTCAGTCCATGACCGAGCTGCAGTCCGCGGCCGCCGCGGCCGAGCGTATTTTCGACTTCCTCGGCGAGGAAGAGATGGCGGATGAGTCCCAGAAGACCGCGCGGCTCGACCCGGATAAGGTCCGCGGCGAGGTCGAATTCTCGCACGTAAAGTTCGGTTACACCCCCGACCGCACGATCATCCACGACTTCTCTCTGAAGGTCAAACCCGGACAGAAGGTCGCAATCGTCGGACCGACCGGCGCCGGCAAGACCACGATCGTGAATCTGCTGATGCGCTTCTACGAGCTGGATGATGGTTCCATCTCGATCGATGGTGTGAAGACCTCCGACCTGACCCGCGAAAACGTGCATGCTCTCTTCTGCATGGTTCTGCAGGACAGCTGGCTGTTTGAAGGTACGGTCAAAGAAAACATTGTCTACAGTATGAAGAACGTCCCGGACGAGAAGGTCATCGAGGCCTGCAAGTCCGTCGGCCTTGACCACTTCATCCGCTCGCTCCCGAAGGGCTACGACACCCCGCTCTCTGATGAGTCCAACATGTCGGTCGGCCAGAAGCAGCTGATGACGATCGCGCGTGCGATGGTCGAGGACGCACCGCTTCTGATCCTCGATGAGGCCACCAGTTCGGTCGATACCCGTACCGAGCAGCAGGTCCAGTGGGCGATGGAAAAGCTCACCGAAGGCCGCACCTCGTTCACGATCGCCCACCGTCTCTCCACGATCCGCAACTCGGACGTTATTATCGTTATGAAAGACGGTGACATTATCGAGACCGGCAGCCACGACGAGCTCCTCGAGAAAGGCGGTTTCTACCACCAGCTCTGGAATTCGCAGTTCGTCAACGCCGAAACGATCTAAGGCGCAGATTCTCCCTTAATTGATTATGATAAGATCCCTTTTGCAGCTGTCATCCTGGAGGTACCGAAAATGACAAAGAAAACCGCTGCCGAAAAGCCCAAAAAGAAAAAGCTCCGCTGGTGGGCAAAGCTCCTGATCGCTCTGGTATGTATCATTGTGGTGTTCCTTGGCGTCT
>ONYR01000308.1 GCA_900322165.1 uncultured Eubacteriales bacterium | reverse complement strand
TCTGGCACTTGAGGAAGACGCGGTGAAGCCGGATCTGAATGAAAACGGCATCATCCATCTGCCCGGGGCGAGACATCCGCTGCTTGACCCGAAAACTGTCGTTCCGATCGATATCTATCTCGGAAAAGACTTTAAAGCGTTAGTCATTACCGGTCCCAATACGGGTGGTAAGACCGTTACCCTGAAAACACTTGGATTGCTGCAAGTCATGGGACAGGCCGGCTTGCACATTCCGACACGGGAACACAGCTCGATCACCGTGCTTGATGCCGTCTATGCGGATATCGGTGATGAGCAGAGCATTGAACAAAGTCTTTCCACGTTCTCGTCCCACATGGTCAACATCGTGGAGATCCTGAAAGAAGCGACGCCTTGGTCGCTGGCTTTGTTTGATGAGCTCGGAGCGGGCACGGATCCGACCGAGGGTGCAGCGCTGGCTCAGGCGATCATTGAAAACCTTCGGAAACGCCGAGTGCTCACAGCTGCGACGACTCACTACAGTGAGCTGAAGGTTTATGCTCTCTCGACCGAAGGGGTTGAAAACGCCAGCTGCGAATTCAATGTCGAGACCCTGATGCCGACCTATCGTCTGCTGATCGGTGTGCCAGGCCGAAGCAACGCGTTTGCGATCTCCAAACGGCTAGGCATTCCTACGGAAATCATTGAGGAAGCCGGAGCGCTGCTGGAATCCAACGATATTAAGTTCGAGGATATGATTTCCGACCTCGAGGCGAGACGGATCGAAGTTGAAAAGGAACAGGCTGAGATCGCACGGCTGAAGAAAGAACTCGATGAGCTGCAGGATAAAGCGCTTTCTGAAAAAGACAAATTGTCGAGACAGAAAGAGAAGATCCTCAACAAAGCAAGAGAAGAAGCGAAATCGATCGTGGAAAGCGCAAAGGCCGAGGCGGATCATACGATCGCCCGCATGAACAAGCTGATTCAGAGCGGCGCGAAGGTCGATATGAAATCGCTGGAAGAAGAGCGCACCAAGCTACGCAAGACCATTGAAAAAATGGAACCCGTCACGCAGGAAGCGGAGAAGCCGAAAGGCCGTCCGGTGACGATCGAAGCGCTTATCCCCGGAACGCAGGTCCTTGTCAGCGGCTTTGATCAGCCCTGCAGCGTGCTCCGTGCGCCGGATAACCGCGGAAGACTTGAAGTCCAGGCCGGCATTATGAAGATGCAGGTGAAAGTCAGTGACCTTCTCTCGATCCTTGATGATCCGAAAGACGTTCTTCCGGAAACCAAGGGCAAGCATGCACAGCGTACACGTTCAAGTGAGGATACCGTCAAATCTGCTTCCTTCCACCCCGAGCTTGACTTAAGAGGCATGCTGACGGATGAAGGCATCGATGAGCTTGATAAATATCTCGATGACGCGTACCTGTCCGGAATCGATCAGGTGCGTATCATCCACGGTAAAGGCACCGGTGCCATGCGAAAGGCTGTACATCAGTATCTGCGAAAAGCACCGCACGTCAAGTCTTACCGGCTTGGTGTGTATGGTGAGGGCGATACGGGTGTGACGGTCGTTGAACTGAAAAAATAACCAAGAACAGGAGAGATTCTCATGAATACGAAGCAGAAGATTCTGATTGCGGATGATGATTCGAACATCTCCGAACTGATTTCACTGTACCTGATGAAGGAAGGCTATGATACCCAGAAAGCCAAAGACGGACGCGAAGCGCTGAAGCTGTTTCAGTCTTATAACCCGGACCTGATCATCCTTGACATCATGATGCCCGAGATGGATGGTTATGAGGTCTGCCGCGAGATCCGCAAGACCGCTTCGACCCCGATCATCATGCTGACGGCCAAGGGCGAGACCTTTGACAAGGTTCTCGGACTGGAGCTGGGCGCGGACGATTACATGGTTAAGCCGTTTGACACCAAGGAGCTTGTCGCTCGCGTCAAGGCTGTGCTGAGACGTCTGGATAAGCCGGAGACCAACGCCAAAAAGATCTCCTACAACGACCTGACGATCAACATGTCCAACTATTCCGTCACCTACATGGACAACAACATAGAGATGCCTCCGAAGGAACTGGAGCTGCTGTTCTTCTTATCCTCGCATCCGAATCAGGTATTTACCCGTGAACAGCTCTTAAACCAGATCTGGGGCTACGAATACTACGGTGATACCCGTACGGTCGACGTTCATATCAAGCGCATCCGCGAGAAGCTTGGCACGGACGAGGATCATCCGTCCTGGAGCATCAAGACTGTTTGGGGCGTCGGCTACAAATTTGAAGTGAAATAATGGACACGGAAAAGGAAAAGTCTGAAACGTATAAACGCTTTCAGTCGATTCGGATCAAGTTTTTCACGATCTATGTCGGTCTTTTGAGCTGCATTGTCATCCTGATCCTTCTGATCCTGCCGCTTGTCATGAACCGTTATCTGCTTCGTGAGCGGATGAAGGACGTCGATCAGATCAAAAAGATCGTGGCGGAAGTGCTCGAAAACGAGGATTTCCGCGTCAGCGAAAAGGCCTGGAACAAGATCGAAGGTGCGACAAGTGCGACCGGCATTGCGGTCTGGGTCGTAACACCGCTGGAAGACAACGCCGTGCGCGTGTCGGTTTTCGGCGGGTTTGAAGGTTCGGAGGAACCCATTGACTTCAGCACCTTTACACTGGCTGAGAAAGCGCTTGTCAAGGGAGTGCTGAACGGAACGGACATGGATATGACGCGCGGCGCGTTTCCGAGCGCCTATTCGTCTTCCGTTATCTCGCTTGGCTATCAGCAGGCTTATCAGGAGCTCCAGGGCTTCAAGCTTGGAGAGACAAGCGGGAACTTCTCAATGAGCAAAACCGGTGCGGTCTTTCTCCATATCTCGATGGAATCGCTGCATGTAACGTCCCGGCATTTCCAGCAGATCGTTATGATCGTGCTGTTGCTGGTTGCGATCGCGGCTACAGCCATGACGTCGATGCTTGGCTACAACATCCTGGAGCCCGTCCGCAAGCTAAAGGAAGCGGCTGACGCGATCACCAAAGGTGATTATACGCAGGAAGTCGAGGTGCGCTCCAACGATGAGATCGGTCAGCTGACGGATTCGTTCAACAAGATGGCAAAAGAGCTGCGCGAGGTCGACACGCTTCAGAGCGACTTTATTGCCAATATCTCGCACGATTTCCGCTCGCCGCTGACCTCGATCAAGGGCTATGTCGAAGCCATGCTTGACGGGACGATCCCGCCGGACATGCACGAGAAATATCTGCAGATCGTGCTTGATGAAGCGAACCGCCTCACCAAGATGACCAACAATATCCTCGATCTGACGAAAATGGAAAACGGCCAGATCGAGCTCAACCGTACGAATTTTGATATCAACGAGATGATCATTAACCTCGCTCTGAGCCTTGAACAGCGAGTCGAGGAGAAGAAGATCAACATGGACTTCCAGTTTCTTCAGGAGAAGCTGTATGTCAATGCGGATCTCGATCTGATGCAGCGGGTGATCTACAACCTGCTTGACAATGCGCTGAAGTTTACAAGCGAAGGCGACACGATCTCGGTTGAGACAAGCATTGTCGGAAAGAAAGCCTATATCGCGGTTTCTGACACGGGAAGCGGAATCGATGAACAGGCGCTGCCTCACATCTTTGACCGCTTTAACAAGGGCGACAAATCGCGCGGCAAAAACAAGATGGGTACGGGCCTTGGTCTTGCCATCGTCAAGCAGATCATGCTGACTCACCACGAAGATATCAAAGTATACAGCAAGGTTGGAGAGGGTACCAAGTTTGCCTTTACCTTGCCGCTTGCCTACAAGTACAACCCTGTAGAGAAAAAATAATGCAAAGAAGCATTTTGCTTCTTTTATGATCGGAGTTTACTTATGGAATTTATCGCAGATCTTAAAGAAGGACAGCACGTCATCGAATTCTATCTTTGTAAGGAAAAGCAGCAGCTTGTCACGAAAGCCGGCAAAGATTACTTCAAGATCATGCTGGAGGATCGGAGCGGCTCGGTGATCGGCATGATCTGGGACCTCAACATGCTTGTCGAACCGTTTTCCAAAGGAGATATCGTTAAGGTCGACGGACGTGTGCAGATCTACCAGGAAACGAAGCAGATCAACATTGTCCGCATTCGTCCCGCCAAGGAGAATGAATACGATATTTCCAACCTGTTCCGCACGAGCCGGATCCCGATCGAAACCATGTACCAGAAAGCCATGTCGATGATCGAGCGGATCCAGGACCCGGCTCTGAAGCGTCTGGTTTTGTATTTCTACAAGGATAACGCGGATATCGCCCGCCGTCTGAAGCGGCACCCAGCTGCAAAGAACATTCACCATGGCTATATCGGCGGTCTTTTGGAACATTCCGTATCCGTTGCCACGCTCGCGCTTGGATATAAGGAGATCTACCCGAATCTCGATGCGGATCTTCTGATCGCGGGTGGTCTGCTTCACGATATCGGAAAGCTGAAAGAGCTGCAGATGCTTCCGGTCAGCGATTATACTGACGAAGGCAGACTCCTTGGCCATATCACGATCGGATACCAGATGGTCTATGAGCAGGGCTGCAAGATCGTTGAGCTGGCACCCGAAAAACTGACCATGCTCTGTCACATGATCCTCTCCCATCACGGAAAGCTTGAATATGCCTCGCCGGTCGTCCCGGCTACCATGGAAGCCATGGCGTTAAACATGGCCGATCTGGCAGATTCTCAGCTGAAACTGATGGAAGACGCGATCAAAGGCGATAATTCCGAAGGTCACTGGACCTCGTTTAACCGAACCCTCGAGCGTTATCTGTATAAACCGGAAGAGAATAAAGCATGAAATCTGGAGTCGTTGACATTCCTGTTTGCAAGAATGATGAAATCGAGATGTCCTTCACCGATCTTGGCGATAAAGGAGAGGGCATCGGCCGGTACAAAGGGTTTACCGTCATGGTTCCGGGTGCCTTGCCCGGAGAGATCGCGATGGTGCGTATTGTTCAGGTACGCACCCGCTTTGCGTTCGGAAAACTCATTAAACTGATCCATCGATCGCCAGACCGAATCGTTCCGTCCTGTCCGCTTGACGGAAAATGCGGCGGCTGCCAGCTCGGCCACCTGTCGTATGAAAGTCAGCTTTCTTACAAACGGGACAAGGTGAAACAGGTACTGACACGTATCGGACATTTTACCGAAGAGGAGATCGAAGCCAAGCTGGCTGAGAGCACCCTTGGAATGAAAGACCACGGTCAGGAGGGTGCAGCCTATTTTCATTACCGCAACAAGGCGCAGTTTCCGGTTCAGATCGTTGATGGAAAAGCGGAGGCCGGGTTTTATGCCCCGCGTTCTCATCGCCTCCTTCCAACCGAGGACTGCCGGATTCAGTCTGAAAAAGCCAACGAACTGATTCACGAAATCATGAATTGCGTTCGAGATCTTTCGCTTAGTGTGTATGATGAGGAGAGCGGGAGAGGACTTCTTCGTCATGTTCTGATTCGGACCTCGGAAGCCACCGGCGAGATTTCGGTTTGCTTTGTCATCAACGGAAAAACTATTCCGAACCTTGACCGCTGGAAAGACTTCATGCGCACTCATGAAGTAACCAGTTTTGCCTTAAATATCAATACCGCGAATACGAACGTTATTCTTGGAACACAGACGGTGGCCGTGTTTGGGTCAATGGAGATTCGTGACATCATCGATGGACTTACCTTCCGAATCTCACCTCCTGCGTTCTATCAGGTCAATGCTCGCCAGATGCAGGTACTTTACCGGAAGGTGCTGGAGTTCGCGGATCTGTCCGGCAGTGAAACCGTATGGGATGCCTACTGCGGAATCGGAACGATCAGCCTTTTTCTCTCTCGTAAGGCCGGACACGTCTATGCGGTTGAGATCGTTCCGGAGGCTATTGAAAATGCCCGTGTAAATGCTGAGCTCAATCAGATAACGAACGTTGACTTCTTTGTCGGAAAAGCGGAAAAGGTCATTCCTGATCTCTATGAAAATCAGGGCGTTTCCGCGGACGTTATCGTTGTCGATCCGCCAAGAGCCGGCTGTGATGAAGCACTACTGAAAACGCTCCGTCAGATGGCTCCTCAAAAGATCGTGTATGTATCCTGTGACCCGGCCACGTTAGCCCGTGACCTCGATTATCTCTGCCACGGCAG
>ONYR01000107.1 GCA_900322165.1 uncultured Eubacteriales bacterium | reverse complement strand
TTCCCCTCCTCCTTCTTCACAGCCCGCAGCACCAGGGCGGTGCGGGGCGGGAGCATGAGGCGGATCGCGGGGTCTTTGCGGCCGGGGACGGACGCGGAGTAGGTCTGGTGAGCGATATTGTCAAAGCCGCCGAAGGCCTCGTCATCCGTGCTTAAAACGACCTCGTGGTCGCAGCCTTCGCTGACGGGGATGACGTAGTCCGTGTGTGTGCGGTACGGGTGGAAGTTGAAGATGAAGGTCAGGCCGGCGCGCTCGTAGGCGAGGACGTGATCGTCGCAGTGAACGTAGAGCCGGCGGAACGAGGGCTCCGCGAGAAGGCCGGCAGATTTGGCAAGGTGGATCATCGCCTCGTCAAAGGCGTTGAGCTGTCCGTATTTGAGGAAGCCGTTATCGACAAGGCTCCACTGGCGGCGGCAGTACTGGTAGCTCCAGCCGTTGCCTTCGCGCGGGAAATCGATCCATTCGGGATGGCCGAACTCGTTGCCCATGAAGTTGAGGTAGGCATTGCCGCCGATACTCATGGTCAGCAGGCGCAGCATTTTGTGGAGCGCGATCGCGCGGTCGATGATAAGGTTGTGGCAGATCTTGTCCATGTCGGTGTACATGCGGGCACCGGCGAGGCGGAAGAGGATCGTCTGATCACCGACGAGGGCCTGGTCATGGCTTTCGACGTACGCAACGGTCGGAGCCATGCGGGCCGTGAGTTCGTGCCAGATATAGTCAAGGTTCCAGTTTTCGTCGCTGACTTCCTTGATGAGCTTGATCCACATATCCGGAATGCCCATGCCGAGGCGGTAGTCAAAGCCGATACCGCCCTCCGCGACCGGATAGCACATGCCGGGCATGCCGGACATGTCCTCGGCGATCGTGATCGCGTGCGGCTTGACTTGGCGGATCAGCTCGTTCGCAAGCTGCAGATAGGTGACGGCCTCGGTGTCGGTGTTGGCCGAAAAGTACATGTTCATGTTCGTGAAGGCCGCGCCGAGCGCATGGTCAAAATAGAGCATGCTTGTGACGCCATCGAAGCGGAAGCCGTCAAAGTGGAACTCGGTGAGCCAGAATTTGAGGTTCGAGAGCAGGAAGTGGAGAACCTCATATTTGCCGTAGTTAAAGCACTTGGTGCCCCAGGCCGGATGGTCGCCCTTCGGGCCTTCGTGGAAGAATTGATATTCCGTTCCGTCGAAGCCGTTGATGCCCTCGACCGTGTTCTTGACGGCGTGGGAGTGAACCACGTCGAGCAGCACGGCGATGCCCATCTCGTGGGCTTTGTTGACAAGATACTTCAGATCATCCGGGTAGCCAAAGCGGCTCGAAGCCGCAAAAAAGCTGGAGACCTGGTAGCCGAAGGAGCCGTAGTAAGGGTGCTCCATGATGGCCATGAGCTGGATCGTGTTGTAGCCGAGCTTTTTGACGCGCGGAAGCACGTTGTCTGCGAATTCGCGGTAGGTGCCGATGCGGTATTCCTCGGTTGCCATCCCGACGTGCGCTTCGTAGATGAAAGGTGTTTTCTCGGGCTTGAACGCATCATCCGTCCACGGATAGGTCTCGGTGGAGTCCCAGACCTCGCAGAGCCAGTCGAAGCTTTTCTCATCCTGCACCACGCGGCGCGCATACAGCGGGATATGGACCGAGGTTTCGCCCTTGTGCGTCACGAGCGTGCGGACGCGCGTTCCGTTGTGGATCGCGTCCTCAGGGAGCTTCAGCTCCCAGTTCCCGTTCTCAAGGCGTGTCAGAGGGTGCGATGCCGGATTCCAGTCGTTGAAATTGCCGATCAGGGAAACCGCCTCTGCAGCAGGCGCCCATTCGCGGTACACCCAGCCGTCTGCCGTGTGATGGAAGCCGTAGTACTCGTAGGCGTTGGCAAAGTCCTTGAGAGCTTGCCCTTTTGTCAGGTGTTGAAGGGTCTCCTGATAGTGCTTTGCCTGCGTCTCGATAAAGGAGCGGTAAGGCAGCAAAGCAGCGTCTCTCTTGAAAATCCTAAGCACGGCAGATCCCTCTCTTCGAAAGAATTTATAGATGGTCTATTATAGCATTAAAGAGGCCTGTGAAAAAAGGTCTTCTCTTGTTTTCACAGGCCTGTTTTAGTCTTTTGCGGAATTTTGATGGATTTACGGTTTCAGCTGCAGATACAGCTCACGATACTGCTTGGCGGAATTCTCCCAGGAGACGTCCTTCTCCATGTCGCGGACCACGATCTCATCCCAGCGCTGGCGATCGGTGAAATAGACCGT
>ONYR01000015.1 GCA_900322165.1 uncultured Eubacteriales bacterium | reverse complement strand
GTTTTCCCTTAAACGGTGTCGAACCGCTGAGGTACGCACTCGCTTCAAAGCTTTGCCAGGCCGTCATCAACAGCCTTGTCATCGCCCTGCCCATCAGCACCGCCGGAAGCGATTCATCGCTCTCCGGAGCCGGACAGCTCGGACACGCCGCGAGTTCATCGTCGACCTGCATGAGCGCGCACAGCTCTCTGAGATCAAACTCCTCGAAGCTGTCCCCGCTCAGAAGATAGTCTCTTCCCTCGCGCACGATATGCACCCTCAGAACGCAACGCTGTGAACGCGTGTGGGCTCCACAGGTGTTGACAGTCTCGCTCTGCCAGGCGATATCCTCACCGGCAAGGCTCACTTTCTCAACCCCCTCGGAGGCAAGAAAAGCTCTCACCCTCGCAAGCACCTCGCGGATCGCTCCGAGCTCCATCCAATCCCGCGCCGCCTCCTGCACGATCGTTTCCGTAGAAGGATCGACCGTCTCCGGCGCCACGCCTTCCTCTCGGAGCTCTCTCGCGATCGCGAGCGCTTCCGCAACGGCTGCTATGTCATCAACCGCATCGCCTTCGAGCGCAGCCTGCCCCATGTAAAAACGGTTCTCCCCAGCCGGATAGCCGGCACGGACGTAGGTGACCGTCTGTGTTTTCAGCGAGCCGCTCTCGCCTCCGTCCGCGTCTTGGCGCAGGCTTCGCTTGCGCTGCACCTCGCGGTTGATCTCGGCAAATATGTTCTCTCCGAATCGTTTCTCCAATTCGGTTTTCATCGTTTTCCCATTCATGTTATCTAACCATCATCTCGCTGATCCGCATGGTCGGGCACGAAGCGGTCACCGGCACCAGGCCTGAGGCTGCGCCGCAAAAACTGCCCTGCTCGATCTTCAGATCGTTTCCTACCCGGTCAACCTTATGCATCAGCTTCTCCCCGCGGCCGGTCAGCATGCAGGGCTGCACCGACTCCGCGATCTTTCCGTTACGGATAACATATCCTTCGCTGCAGAGGATCGAAAACACGCTGCCGCCGCTCCCGCCGCCGAGCGCTTTCACGTACAGACCGTAAGGGATCTCCCGAATCATCTCCTCAGGATCATCTGTCCCCGCGGCAAGATAGGTATTGCTCATCCGCGCGGTCGGAGCGAAGGTGTAGTTCTCCCTGCGTCCGCAGCCGTTGCTCGCTTCTCCGATCAGCGATCCGAAATACCGATCACACAAATAATTCTTCAGCACGCCGTTCTCGATCAGGACATTGCTGCGTCTCGCGCTGCCCTCGTCATCATATAGCGACGACCCGTACGCGCCGGAGATCGTTCCGTCATCGATGAGCGTTACCTTCTCCGAAGCAACGCGTTCGCCGATCTTTCCCACAAAATCACTGTTTCCTGACGCGATCGCAGGAGCCTCGAGCTGATGACCGCAGCACTCGTGCCAGAAGGTGCCGCCCTCCCCGGGCGCAAACACGACCGGCATCACACCGCCTTCCATTTTAACCGCGTGCTCTACGCTTTTCTCCCGTGCCATCCGCTCAGCGACCGCGCTTTCAAGGCCGTTTCCGTCAAACAATTCAAAGCCGGCGGGCCGAACAAATTCCATCCAGGACGAGCGGTCTCCGTCCTTGCCCTCCAGCGCGTAGTAGACACGCACTCGGCCCATCAGCCGCCGCTCCGATGTGCATCTTCCCTCTGAGTCGATCACGGTCACTGCCTGATCGGAATCCGAATAGGCAAACCGCTGCCGAAGAAGCCTCAGCCCTTGCGAGGAGGCTCGGAGCGCTTCCTCCGCTCTCTCAAGCACCCGGAGCTTTTCAGATAAGGTGACATAGTCGAACCCCCGCTGATAGGGGATCGGGGTCTGAAGTGTGCAGCGATCGGCCGAGATTCTCTCTTCTTTAAAAAGGTTTTTCTTGCTCCCGTCGATGGAAACAGCCCCGCTCACCGGTGCGCCAAGCAGGCCGGGGCCTTCCGTCAGCAAGGCCATGACCCCTTTCTCTGAGACATCCGTCGTATACAGATAGACACGCTGCGTCCCTCAAATCAGCATCAGTCCGAGGCCTTCGCTGTCGATCCTTCGAACATCCGATATCACGCCGTTTGACTTTGAAGCGGTGTGCTCCATCCGGTGCTCCTGATAGAGCTGCGCAAACACTCCGTTTCTTTTCGAAAAAGCCGCGAGCATCTCCCGCACTGCGTTGTTGTCCATTTCAAGCTCCCATCCTTATGATTTGTCTATTATATACGCTTTTGAGGGCTTTCGCCACCGCTTACTTGTCCTATTTTCAGTCTTGCGAAATCCAGGGTCTTATGTTATACTATTCAAGCTATTATTTCGGACATCGCAGCCAGGCACTTTTCGCGGCTTGTGATTGCGCCGCTGTCTTGAGCCTTCGGCCGGATCTTCTGATAAAGAGGAGGTCCCGCTTGCGCAAGCAGCTTGTGTTTTCAGTCTTCGGATCGGTGTCCTTGAGGAGGTACGCGTTATGGCTATTGAAGTAGGACAGGTTATCAAAGGTAAGGTTACCGGCATTCAGTCGTTCGGCGCATTCGTTGCTCTTGACGACAAAAACACCCAGGGTCTCGTTCACATTTCTGAAGTTTCCAATACCTTTGTCAAAGATATCAACGATTATCTGAAGGTTGGCCAGGACGTTGAAGTTAAGGTTATCAAGATCGACGAAACCAACAAGAAGATCAGCCTTTCCATCCGCGCGCTGATGCCGAACCCGGAAGGCAGCAAGGCTCCCCGCAACAAGGAAGCCAACGGTGAGGGCGCTCCCCGCCGCCGCAACGCCAAGGGCGGCCGCCGTCAGAACTCTGCTCCGCAGAACTACAAGTCTGACCCGGATACCGATGGCGGTTACACGCTGTTCGCTGACAAGTTCAAGGATCTCGGTCTTTAAGATTCTTCCCTGACAACGAAAGG
>ONYR01000132.1 GCA_900322165.1 uncultured Eubacteriales bacterium | reverse complement strand
TCTTTCTTGATCAGCGTCAGATCCACACTCTCCGACGGAATCAGGATCAGTTTATCAAACGACTTCTCCGTCGCACGCTTGTTGATCCGAGCGAGCTGATCCGCAGTCATCTGAATACCGTTTTCCTTGACACTGTCGATGACGACCTTGCACACCACATCCCAGTACTCATCGCTGCTCGTCGTCTTGGTGTTCTCATAGGAATCCCAGAACTCAAACTTGTTATCATCCACCGAATAAACATAGAGCCAGTAATAATCCACGACATCATCGTAGCTGTTTCGGCCGCGGACATAAAGCACGACCTGCTGACCGAGACGTCCGTCATCGCGGATGAAGTTGTAATACCAGGCATCGCGAAGCTCAAAGGACTCCGGCTTCTTCATTGCGTCGATGGTTTCTTCAATCAACGAATTTACCATGCTTTCCGCGAGCACGATGTTCTTCTCTTCGTCCTTCGCCTTCTCATACGCCTTGACATAATCACCCTTGGCACAGAGCTTTTCCGGGGTAACAAAGAGCTTGGGCAATACCAAAATGGCAACCAGCGCGATCACCACAAGTGCTGCGACGCCGCCGATGATTCCAACGATCAGACCGGTCTTTTTCTTCGGTGGCTGGGCCACGGGCACAGGAGCCTGCGGGTAAGGATAAGCCGGATTCGGCTGCATACCGGGCTGAACCTGCTGCATTCCGGGCTGTACAGACTGCGCACCGGGCTGATAAAAAGACTGCGGGGCCGGCTGCTGAACCGGCTGCTGCGGCTGTGCACCAGTCTGATAAACCGGCTGCTGGACAGGCTGCTGCGGGATCGGCTGCGGGGCTGCGGCCTGATAAACGGGCTGCACTTCAGGCTGTGCTTGAACAGGCTGTACTTGAACGGGTTGGACAGACACCTCCGGATGCACTTCCACCGGAGCACTTGCCGCGTCGGCAGGCATTTCAAGCAAGCTGGCCTTCTTCTGCTGGAACTCTTCTTCGGAAATAATTCCGGCATCAAGCAGTTCCTTGTACTTTTTGATCATTTCAAAGCTGTCCATGGTATACCCCCTCTTTTTTTACGGGCAAAATATCTATTAGAAAAAGTTTACTAACTTTCCCTCTATAAATCAATATGCAGACTGCATAGGGTATGCAATCTGCATAGATTTTGTTTATCTCAAGCTCTTTTCTTTTGTCACCGAATCTACCGCCGCTGCCTGACCGCTTCATAGATCAAAATACCCGCGGCTACCGACGCGTTCAGCGATTCCGCTTTTCCGATCATCGGGATCTTGACTCCCTGCGTGGCGCTTTCGACCGCCTCAGCGCTCAGGCCGTTGCCTTCGTTGCCGATCACGATCGCAAGTTTCCCGTCCATCGCAACATCATACGGTTCTACCGCATCCTGCAGCGTGGCGGCCAGCACCGTAAATCCGGCTTTCGTTAGCGCCTCCTCAAGCGGTGCGGCGCTCTCGACAAGGCAGACCGGAACATGCAAGAGCGATCCCATCGCTGCCCGCACGACCTTCGGCGAGAAGATATCCGCGGTGCCCTTTGTCAGCACCAGTGCGGTTCCGCCCGCGGCATCGAGCGTGCGCAGGATCGTTCCGACATTGCCGGGATCCTGCAGATTCTCCAGGATCACCAAAAGCGGAGCCTTGGTATCATTCTTCAGCGCGTCCTTCACGACATCGTTCACCTTGCAGACGCGGCGCTTAACAAACGCAGCCGCGCCCTGCGGGGTCTCGGTATCGCACAGCCTTCCGAACATATCGTCCGGAACGATGTTGACCGGGCAGGAGGCCTTTTCCGCCAGCAGTGTCAGAAACGCCGGATCCTGCTTTTCGAGCGTTTCGCTGATCCAGATTCCCAGGACCGGCCAGTCCGGCTCGGCTATGATCTCCTTAACCCACCGAACTCCCTCCACGAGAAAAACGCCCTCCTTGCGGGCTTCCTTCGCTTTTGTCCACTTGCAGGCCGCCTTGAACGCATTGTTCTGCGGGCTGGTGATGTTTCTGATCTCTGCCATGTTAGCTCCTTGATCGAATTGAAAAAAGGCTGTGAAAATGAGTCCGTTTGGGCTTTCATTTTCACAGCCTCCTCTGTGTCTGACGTTTGGCGAAATTAATCGTCTACGTAGGGCAGCAGTGCCATCTGACGAGCGCGCTTGATCGCGGTCGTGATGTCATGCTGATGCTCGGTGCAGGTACCGGTGATACGACGCGGAAGGATCTTGCCGCTCTCGGAAACATACTTACGAAGCTTAGCTACATCCTTGTAATCGATCTTTTCGGCAGTATTTGCGCAGAAAACGCAAACCTTTTTTCTGCGTCTCATAGGCGGGCGCTTTCTCTGCGGAGCCGCGCTGGTGTTCTCAGCCATTTCGAAATCCTCCTTT
>ONYR01000048.1 GCA_900322165.1 uncultured Eubacteriales bacterium | reverse complement strand
TCAAAGGGTTACGGTAAACGGCCGCACGGGGAGCATGGCTGAGCTGTAAAGACTCGAGGCGCAGAAGCCCTGCTGCTGATAACGAACTGTCACAAGACTGTCCTCGCGAAGCGCGGATGAGTGGATCGTAAGCGTGCTGCCGGAAGAGGTAACCTGTTCAAATGCGCAGGTCTCGTCGTTCACGATCAGCTCGAGCTCACTGCCAACGGGCTGGGGGATGAGCAGGCCGCTTCCGCAGTGCAGGAACGTGAGCGTCAGTCGACCGTTTTCTTTGGCAGCCGACTTGACTTCCGGCGATTCGCTTTCAATATCTTTTCCATACACATGACGGAGCGCCTGCAGCGCCAGTCTTTCACCGACCTTGCGCTTCCATTTGGGATGTACGTCGAACTCCGCGCCGGCATCCATCGTGCATACCAGATAGCAGCCCGGTACACGGCGTGACACCTTATCCTGCTGCGCACGGATCGGGACAAAGTCCTTGCCCCAGCTCGCAAAATTGGCATACAGCGAAGGCAGCTGTACGATAAAGAACGGAAGCTCTTCCATCCATGCATCGCGCCAGCAGCGGATCATCCGGCTCAGCAGCGTATCGTAAAGCTGAGGGCGATCCACGTCATCTTCTCCTTGATACCAGAGAAATCCCGTGATCGTGTAGGGGATCAGGGAGGAGAGCATCGTGTGGTAGAGCCCGGCGGGACGGAACGGGTTGACCGGGGTACAGTGCGAACGGCGCATCTCAAGCAGCCGCTCCGAGGTGACTTCAAATGCCTGAAGCTTGGTGATCGGCTGGGTTTCCCGTTCCTTGAGCTCCGGCGTGATCATGCTTTCCATGCGCTTCTGGAAGTCGTTCCATTCTTTCTTCGCCTCTTCTACATCCATCTGTGAGGCGAGCTCTTTGTACTCATCCATATAGATGGCAATGTCGCCGGTGAAGTAGGACCCCTCAGTCCAGGCGCAGGCGGAAGAACCTCCCCAGTAACATTCGAGAATGCCGATCGGAACCTCCGGCATCTCGCGGCGCAGCTTCTCGGCAAAGTAATAGGCGACCGCACTGAAATTCGGAAGGGTATCCGCGCACGCGCCCTCCCAAAGGGTAGGAGGAAGCGCTTCACCCGGATCCAGGTATCCGACCTTCGGAACCACATAGTGCCGAAGCAGCGGATCGGGAGCTTTGGCGTACTCGGTTTCACGCTCGGCATCACAGTAAAGCTTGAGCTCCATGTTTGACTGCCCGCCCGCAAGGTAGACATCACCGATCGCCATGTCGGTCAGGGTGATGGTGTCCGCACCGTCGGTGATGGTCATGGTAAGGCTCTCGCATGCTTCCTGCGCGGGGAGTGCGAGGGACCATTTGTTTTCAGTCACAAGCGCATCAGCTGAGGCGTTCCCCAGCGAAACGGTGACGGTCTTTCCGTTGTCTCCTTCACCCCAGACTCGGATCGGTTTGCGGCGCTGCAAAACAGCCCCGCTCTGAAAAATCGCTGCAGCTTTAAGCATGGTCATTCTCCTTTATATTCACGGTTGGCTAACCCATTGAGACGGACATATCGGTCGCAGATTCACTATACCATTGATCGGCCGTTTTCGTTTGCAAAATACAATCCTGCATGTTTCAAAAAGTACCATCTTCTGTTTGATTGAAAAACCGAATGCGGTGTGGGATAATAGCAGATATAGAGGAAAAACCGAATTCATATTGCCTCCCACGCGGGTGTTGATAAAGGAGAAACCATGATTTCAGAAAACTTGAGAGCATTGACAGCGAAACTCAAAAAGCAGGGGCTGATGTACTTCCTTCCGGGAGCGAGCGAGGCTCAGATTGCGGCTTTTGAGGCGAAAACCGGAGTGGCGCTGCCTCGAAAATTCAAGGAATGGCTGGAGTTTACCGACGGCGGCGAGCTGTATCTGCCGGGCGGAGTGCAGTTTTACGGCGTGGCGCACAAGCCATTTATCGATGTCAATGATCCGGACCGACTGAATGAAAACTATGTCGTGATCGGCGCGATGGCCTCGGGCGATCCGATCCTTTTTGAGAAGGGAACCGAGAAGGTTTCCATTTATAACCATGAAGCCGGCCGCATCGAGCCGGATGAAACATTTGAAGATTTCTTTGCGTTTGTAGACGGACTCTACGACCTGCTCGAAATCGGAGGATAAGGCGATGGCAAACCGCAATTCAACCTCCGATAAAGCGATCAGGGAAGCCTGGTCGCGTGAGAGGGATCTGGTGCTTGAAGGCCGCGGTACACGCGACTGGACACCGCAGGAGCAGTACGACATCATCACGCGCGGCAAGGCCTACGATGAAAACGGAAAAGCATTCGAAGGCCACCATATGAAAAGTGCGGAGATGCACCCGGAGTATCAGGCTGATCCCGACAACATACAGTTCCTGACACGTGACGAGCATTATGACGCTCATGGCGGCGACTTTCGAAATGAAACCAACGGGTATTATGATCCGGAAACCGGAATCACAACGGAACTTGAGGATGATGAGGTCGTGCCAGCACCGGTCAATGAACTGAGCGATCCGATCTTCGAAGAAGAAGCGACGGAAGAAGGGACAAGCTATACCTTGAGGGATGAGTATTCGGATATCGGATACCGAGACTATGATGCGGAGGAGGATTCTGAGGAGTCCGAAGCAGCGTTCGAGCCGGAGGAAGACGAATACGGATGGAACCTTGATGACAGCAGCGGAGCGCTTCCGGAAGAGGAAGATGAATATGCGGAGGATGACTCCGGCTGGTATTCAGCCGAAAACGGAGCGGCTCCGGAAGAATCCGAAGAGGCGGAAGCGAATGATCATTTAGGCGAAAATGAGGCTAAGAGCGGAAGCGCAGAAGAGGAAACAGGCAATACAGTAGATTTCGCAAAAACGCAGAATGAGGATGCTGCAGTGAGTAACGACTTCACGGAAGATGCCGGAGAGGATTACGGCGGTATTGAATAACGTGAAGCGTAGTTTTGCTTTGAGGAGGTACATGAAATGAAGCTGCATTTGGGTGAGCTGGATTTTAACGGCAGAACCGTTGGAAAAGAGACAAGGACCGAAGATCTGATTGAAAATCCGGCTTTTTGGGCTTCGCTTGATGATGCCGGCTCCATCGACATTTTTAATGCCGCAAGAATTCCGGTGGATGGATGTGCGTTTAAGGTTAAGATCGTTTGTTGGGATAAAAAGATCAGAAGAATCCAATTAACTCCACTCGATGTGGGGATGGCTGATCCGGGATATCCGAGCGAAGCGTTTCAGACTGCGAAAAAGAAAGTCTGTGATGAGTTTTTGCGGGCGCATCTAGGAGAGCCGTCAGCAGAAAATGAGTCGGTTCTTTATTATGAGTTTGAATGGGGCAATATCTCATCCCGCATCATTTTGAATGGACGCAGCGAGTACATGGGCGGATTTATCGAAGTGAATTATGAAAGACAAAGAGGATGAGTATGAATAGGAAATATGATCCGTTCGATCTTCCTGATTATTTAGACGAAGCCGAGAGGTTTCAGTCTTTTCGATATGATCCGCTCAATCCGGACAATCAGAACAGATATACGGGCTTAGATGATTTATCGATCTCTTCGATTCAGGATGACCATATCTATGCGGTCATTCATGAGGGGAATGTTGCGGAAATCAGGGATGGAAAACCGGTAAGCGTCAGCTACTTTTTTGATCAGGCCACGTATGATAAATTTGTTGATCCGGAGACCGGAAAGTTTGATGCCTGTGCATTAAATGAAGCTCTGCAGCTGGATCCGGGCGACTATTCCAATTACCGCAATTCGATCGCGTGCTTTGATGTTCATCCTGAAAAACTGCCGGACGGAGACTTGAAGCTCCCCACGGGTACGTGCACAGCGAACAACCAGTTTGGCGGCGGTGGCGGACATCAGGCGTTTGCCCCCAAAGATATATCAGCTGATCTGCAGTCGAGCGGCGTGCTTCAAATCAATCCGGATCGGTCGCATTTTCATACCGGAACCAATACCGAGGTCACACCGGAAAAGAAGGACATGGTTGACCATGGTGTTGAAGAAAGACAAAGAAACTGTTTGGAAAACTGGTCGCCGCATCATGACACGTCGGTTGAGTATCCTCATGGATTTAGCCCAACCCCGAACCTTGTCGGAGGAGCGTCGTTCCAGTCAAATGAAAAAGGACACGTTACTGCCGCTGAGACAAGCACACCGACGACAGGAGTGAGCGCTCCGGCCCCGGAGTCTCGAGCTGCGCCGGAGATGGTCGGGTCCGGCCCGGGCACGGGCGGTGTGTATAAAGGGCCCGGCAACTACAACATGATCGATCCTCACGAGATTCAGGATATTAACAGCTCGGGGGATCATTTCTGGGAGCATCACGGTAATACAAAAGAAGATTATATGAACCTGGCCTCCAAATTGCCGGAGGTCCAGAAGGAGCTTGAGTCCGGAAAAACGCTTGATGAGATCAAGCAGAATCCGGACCTGCATGACACGGCAGCCGCCTACTATAATCCGGACAAAATGATCCACGTTTTTAAGGATGAGGACGGCTACCATTTTGAAGATGACGGACGTCACCGTCTGGAAGCGGCGAAGGAAGTCGGCTGCGACGTGCCGGTCAAGGTATCGGGCATGGAGGAAGAAAAGACCGGAGCGCCTCACGAAGAGAGCACTCCGAGCGTT
>ONYR01000050.1 GCA_900322165.1 uncultured Eubacteriales bacterium | reverse complement strand
CTGCGACGCATCGATGATGGACTATGTCATCGACCGCTTCGGCGAGGAGGTAGAAACCTACCCGATCGGAACCGAGCGCTTCGGAGCACGGGTCAATGTTGAGCTGAGCCCGCTGTTCTACAGCTGGGTCGTCGGGTTTGCGGGCAAGATCCGGATCACCGAGCCCAAAGAAGCCGTCGAAGAATTCCACGAGCTGCTGAGAATGTTTTAAAAGTGACTGAAAGAGTAAGTACCATGAAAATCTTCTTTTATTTCCTCCGGCCGTATGATGAGCTGGAAGTGGCGAAGCGCCTGTGCGCGGAGGCCGGTATCGAGTTCGGCTACACCACCGAATACCCGAGCGAAGCGAATTATCATCTCGCCAAGGGCTATGATGCCGTCAGCGTGACCCCGTGTGACATGGGGACGAAGGTGGTCGAGACGTTCCACGAGTTGGGCGTGAAATACATAACCGGCCGCTCGATCGGCTATGACCATATCGACGTCAAGCGTGCGCATGAGCTTGGCATGCGGGTCTCGAACGCGTCCTACCCGCCCAACGGCGTCGCGAACTTCGCGATCATGTTAATGATGATGGCAACGCGCAATGTCGGTGAGATCTTAAGGCGCGGCGTGGTCCAGGATTTCACGCTCAAAGGCAAGATCGGCCGCGACATCACGGGCCAGACGATCGGCATCATCGGGACCGGCAAGATCGGCCGGACCGTCATTCAGCACCTGTCCGGATTCGGATGCAAGCTGCTGTGCTATGATCTGTACCAGGACGCGGAGACCGCGAAGCTGGCGACGTATGTCAGCCTCGATGAGCTGCTGAGAGAGTCCGACATCATCACGCTGCACTGCAATGTGACGGAGAAGTCGGACCATCTGCTTGGCGCGGAAGCCTTCGCCAAGATGAAGGACGGGGTCATCGTTGTCAATACCGCGCGCGGCAAGCTTATCAACTCGAAAGCATTGATCGCGGCGCTCAAGAGCGGCAAGGTCAGCGCCGCGGCGCTCGATGTGCTCGAGGACGAGAACGGACTCTACTACTATGACCGGGTCGGCGACGTGATTGACAATGCGGAGATGGCCGAGCTTCGGTCGTTCCCAAACGTGCTGCTAACCTCGCACACAGCCTTCTACACTTATGACGCCGTCGAGAATATGGTCAAGAGCAGCATCGAGTCTGCGGTGGCTTTCGAGCGAGGCGAAAGCTGCATTCACGAAGTATAAAAGCATACAAATACGCGAGATTGTAATACTTCCGTTAAATTTGCAGGAGAATTTTTTCATATTATTTTCATATAATTTTGATAAACTTACTTTGTGATTTGTGCAGCCGGCGCTCGTTTTGGAAATGTCCGAGAACAGCCGCCGAGCGGGTTTTGATGCCGCAAGGGGAGGAAACGGAACATGGTTTATGAAGGCGATTGTGTGGTCTTCGGCATGCACGGCGTGTGCCGAATGATAGGAAAACAAGAAGATAGCGCAGGGGACGGAGAGATGTATGTACTGCAGCCGATCTATGATCAGCGCAGCCGGTTTTTTGTGCCCGTGGAAAGCGAAGCGCTGTGCGCGAAAATGCGTCCGCTGATGAGCCGGGAAGAGGCCGAGACGCTGATCGGGCAGATGCAGGGCGAGAAGGAGATCTGGATCTCGAGCGAGAACCGGCGCAAGGAGGCGTACCACGAGATCATCAAACGCGGGGAGCGCCGCGAGCTGGTGCAGCTCATCAAGACGCTCTACAAGCAGCAGGCCAAGCTCCGCAAGGTCGGAAAACGGCTTTACCGCACCGATGAAAAATATTACAAAGACGCCAAAAAGATCCTTTTCGGCGAGCTCGCTCATGTACTTGAGATGGACATCAATGACGTGGAACCTTACATTCTTGAACGCGTCGGCGAACCCGCATAAGCTGCGTCGGCGAACCCGCATAAGAATCTGCGTAAGCCGCGATGGCGAAGCTGCAAAAGAACCCGCATAAGCTGTGTCTACAAACCCGCGCAATACGCGTTGTCAAACCCGCGTAATGCGCGGTTTTTTTCGAAAGACTCTTGACAGCAGTCTCTACCGATATTAAAATGATTTTAATAAGAGACGGAGAATTCGCTTTGGGTTTGGCTCAGCCGGGGCGGATTTGCACGAAATCAACTTGAGCCACAATTTACGAACGAAAGAAAAGGAGAGTTACATCATGGCTATGAACATCGGTATCAGCAGCTATTGCCTCTGCCACAAGCTTTACAGCGGCGAGTGGACTCTGTTCGACATTATGGATTGGGCAAAAGAGCATAACTGCACCCATATGGAAGTCGTTCCGTTCGGTCTGCCTCTGGGCGTTGAGCAGGGCAACCCGAATCATGAATTCGCAAAACAGATCAAAGAGCATGCTGCTGAGATCGGCCTGCCGCTTTCTGCTTTCTCCCTGAATGCGCACTTTGTATTCAAGGAAGCAGACGCTCCGACCCTCGAAAAGAAGGAAGAGCTGTTCCAGAAGGAGATCGCCCGCGTTAAGGCCTACATGGACCTTGCCGATGAGATGGGCATCAAGAAGTTCCGTAACGACACCTGCTCCGGACAGCAGCCCGACGGCATCAACACCCCCGAGCAGTTCGAGATCGACTTCCCGTGGCTTGTCCGCGCGGTACAGGAGCTCGCTGACTACGCTGCCACCAAGGGCATGAGCACCACGCTTGAGAACCATGGCCTGTATGTTAACGGAGCCGACCGCATCATCCGCATCCTCAAGGCTGCGAACCGCCCGAACGTTGGTCTGACTGTGGACGTAGGCAACTACCTCTGCGTTGATCAGGATCCGGTCGTTGATGTTGCTAAAGCGATCAAGTACGCCGACATGATCCACCTGAAGGACTTCTACATCCGCTCCAACGACAGAATGTATCCGCAGAACGGCATGTACGTCAACTTCGCAGACGCTCCGAAGGAGCCGGGCCGCCCGAACCGCCCGATGACGCCGGAAGACTGGAAGAACATGATCCCGAGATTCGGTTACGTTGGCACCGCAGCCCGCAACAAGATCCTGCGCGGCGCGATCGTCGGACAGGGCGACATGGATATGTGGAAGATCATCTCCATCATCAAGGAGAGCGGCTATGATCAGGAAATCAGCCTCGAGTTCGAAGGCATGGAAGACTGCATCGCCGGCACCTACTACGGCCTTGAGATGGCAAAGTATATCTGGGAAAAGGTTTGAGTCGCTGCGGAGAGTTTTCACCGTAACCAATAACGTTTGACCATTAACACAAGAGCGCTGCCTCATTTTGCAATCGACGCGAAATCAGGCGGCGCTCTTTTTT
>ONYR01000354.1 GCA_900322165.1 uncultured Eubacteriales bacterium | reverse complement strand
CGGATAGAACTGGTCGAGCGTCATCGCGCAGACGGCGTTCGAATCGCGCAGGTAGAACGCGATCTCGCTCTCCGCGGAAAGCGGGTGGACCATAACCGCGACCGCGCCGACCATGTTGACGGCGTAGAACATATTCAGGGTCTGCGGAGTGTTGGGCATGCAGATCATGACCTTGTCGCCCTCGCGGACACCGATCGCCTTCAAGGATTTCGCGCAGGCATTGACCTTTTCCCACATTTCGGAATAGGTCGTGTTCTTGCCCATGAAATCGTAGGCGATGTGGTTCGGGTAACGGCGAACGATCTCAGCGACGCGCTCGCACATCGTCTGATCGGGATATTCAAGGGTAGCGGGCACCTCCGGGTCTTTATACTGAAGCCACGGAGCTTTCACGGTTTCCGGGATCGGAAACGTGATCTTTTTTGTTTCAGGCATTGTAATCGACTTCCTCTCCTAACGGTTTTTCAAGTTCTTCCGGATGCTGCAGCAGGTACTGCAGAAGCTTGATGCTCTTGGCATAGTAATAGCCATCAGCCAGACGCTCATCGATCGTGATGCCAAGATCGACCATCTCGCGCATCTCGTAGCTGCCATCCTTCTGGAAGACCGGGCGGACTTCCTTCTCACCGATGAGGCAAAACAGCGAGTTGGTGCCCCACTCGAGAAGGTGATGGTATCCGCAGTGCAGGCCGAAAGAGCCTACATTCGAAATAACAAGAGAATGATGGTAAGGCTCCTGAGAAATAATCCAGTCCGGAACCATGTCATGCTTATCCATCCACATCAGGGCGTGCAGCAGGCTGACACTGATCGGTTTGGGCATGGAGCTGAAGAT
The DNA here is from genome assembly GCA_900322165.1 of uncultured Eubacteriales bacterium. Classification (GTDB taxonomy): domain Bacteria; phylum Bacillota; class Clostridia; order Lachnospirales; family Bianqueaceae; genus RUG760. Next base: position 2,463 of record ONYR01000354.1, on the reverse strand, counting down.
CTCCATTGCCTTCAGCGTGCCATTGTCACCGGAACCTTCCTGAACGGAACGCTCCTTAGTGATGACTTCACGAAGATATTCATGAATCGTGTCGATCGTATCCTCGTCCTTGGCGTAGACGACGGCTGTCCCCTCTTCTCCGTTGTCCGCGAACTTTTTCTTAACAACAAAGGAAGCAGACTGGAACTTACGCTGATAGATCGCGTTGTCATAGATGAAGCGGTTCATCTTCGGACGAAGCTTCAGCACCTTCAGAAACGCGGTCACGATGACATGAAACATCGTATATTTGAATTCCGTTTCATTCTCGTTTTTCTTTGCCAGATACGCGTTCAGATTTGCCAGATCGACGGACTCGCTGATGTAGGCTTCGTTGTTGCACCGGCCGGGGGTAACAACGGCCATGATGTAATGCATCGGGTCAATGTCACGAATCTTATAAGCATCGCTGCGATCGCCGCGGCGCTTTTTCTCGGTGAGCTTTTGAGCCATGGTTTGGTCTCCTTAATATTTTTTTAAGAACATCCCATTATAACACAAAAAACCTAAAATCAATATAAACTAACCATAAACACATCAAAAAACCGCTGATCTTTCAGCGGTTTTCTTTCGTTCCTGATCATAATCTATATTGTGTTTGCTTAGTCTGCCGCCTAACCACGCTTACAGATGCATCTGCGCTTCGGTGTAAGGCAGGATCGCGATCTCGAGGTTTCCGTTCAGGCAGCGAAGCTCATCGATGAACTCCTTCTCTTCCTTCGGATCCTTCATCTTTACCTTGAAGGAAAGGCGGAACATCGAACCCATGCCCGTGGTCTTGACGCCGTCGTTCTCTACGCTCGTGAGATAACGGGCAAAGGCTTCATCGAACACACCGGTATAATCGAGCGATTCGGGGATCGTGATCTTCAGCAGCTTCTCTTCGCTCATGCTCTTGTGCTCGAAGATCGGGAGCATGGAGATCAGCAGATAGATGAGCCCCAGCACCAGCAGGATCACCACACCGTAGCCAAGGTAGCCGGAGCCGAAAGCAATGCCCGCACCCATCGCGATCAAGATCGCGGCGATCTCGTCCGCGCTTCCCTGTGCGGAACGGAAGCGGATCAGTGCGAAGGCTCCGCCGATCGCGACGCCCGCTCCGATGTTGCCGTTGACGAAGGTCAGCACCGCCCCGACAACGAAGGGGATCAGCGCGATCACAAGGAAAAACCGCTTGGAGGAACGGACTCTGAACGACATGATCCAGGCGTAAACAATACCGGAGAGAACTGCCGCAGCGGCCATCAGGAAGAACTGGGCAGGGGTAACAATGGAGCTGTAAATCGAATCAAACATGGCGGTTTATCCTTTCTTAACTTTCAAGATGTGCTGTTTGTAGGCTTCTCCGTATTTGGAGAGGCTGCTTTTATAGATTTTCCCGGTGGTGAGAATTTCGGAGAGCCAGAGGGGGAAGGCGTCCTGGACCTTGACCTCCAGGATCGCGTAGCCTTCCGGCAGGAGGGAGGTTCCGTCCATGGAAGTTGTCAGGTTCAGATCCTCCATCCGGTAGCGGGGATTGTAGTCGATCGTCATGCGCAGATCTCCGCCCGGCTCAAAGTACGCGACCCGGTCATAGATGATCAGGCAGGCCGGCACCAATTCACCGTAGAAATTCCGAAAGTAAGTGATCTCTTTGTTGATCTGTCCTCCGGAGAGGCTCTCGCCCTCGCCTGCGAAGAACCTGGCGACCTTGGGAATGGTCGACTGCACGCGGCGCTTGTAGACGATGCCGTAGGCCTTCCGCTTCAGCTCCAGGTAGACCGGAGAGAATGCGGATGCGCTTCCGTAAGAGCGAAGCCTAATCTTTTCTTTGAACTCCGGCTTTTCGAGCGATGCTCTAACCACCCGGTAATCCGGTGTGTCATAGTAAAGAGAAGCGATCGTGGTAAGACCGTACTCATCGACCTCCATGTGTCCCCGGAGTCGATCTTTCAGGTACTGCACCTGCTCCGGCGACAATATATATTTCATTTCGTAGCGCTTCATCACAACGATGGGGTCACTGACACGATGAACCGTTGTCTCTGTTTGAGCCTTTTCCTCTGTTTTCAGAGCACTGCTTCCTGCTGTTCTGAATCTCGAATTCGGATACAGCGCAAGCGTTTTCGCTTCTTCCCTTTTGCCGGAATTCGAAACCGTCGATATATATTTCATTAGAATGCTCCTTTCGGGTTTTCTATTCAGCGGCTCTCGCCGCGCTTGTTGTTTTGTTTTCTGAACTATCCGCATTATATAAACCGAACTTGAAAGTTTTCTGAAAAATCATTTATTTTTCGAAATTATTATGTTAAGATGCAGTCCAAGAGTTTTACTATCATTATTTCCACGGAGGAATGCCATGAACCAGATCATTCAGGACATCAGCGATTTCATTTTTGTCTCGCATCCCGCCAAGGACGCCGACATCATCATGGTTCCCGGCGG
>ONYR01000053.1 GCA_900322165.1 uncultured Eubacteriales bacterium | reverse complement strand
CCGATGCTCGAGCCGATCCTCAATACGACCTACGGCTGCATCGTCTATCAGGAGCAGGTCATGCAGATCGTGCGCGATCTGGCCGGCTATACGATGGGCCGCTCGGACCTTGTCCGCCGCGCGATGTCGAAGAAAAAGGCGGATGTGATGGCGAAGGAGCGTCACAACTTCGTCTACGGCAACCCCGAAGAGAACGTTGATGGCTGCGTCAAGCGCGGCATCGACCCGAAGGTCGCCGAGTCGATCTACGACGACATGGTCGATTTCGCCCGGTACGCGTTCAACAAGAGCCACGCGGCTGCCTATGCGGTCGTTGCGTACGAGACCGGTTATCTGCGCTACTACTATCCGGTCGAGTTCATGGCTTCGATGATGAATGTCTACCCGGGGCGCGTCACTGAATATATCCAGCAGCTTCGCTCGGAGGGCTATGACCTGCTGCCGCCGGACATCAACGAAAGCAATACCGGCTTCAGCGTCGTGGTCGCGACGGATGCGGCCGGACGCAAAGTCAAGAAGATCCGCTATGGTCTCGCCTCGATCAAAAACGTGGGCGAGGCGCTGACGGACCGCATCGTGGAAGAACGTAAAAAGAACGGACCGTTTGTCAGCATGACGGACTTCTGCCGCCGCATGCAGGAGAAGGATCTCAATAAGCGTGCGCTGGAAAACCTCATCAAGGCCGGCTCGTTCGACTCGATGGGCGGCAAGCGTGCCCAGTACCTGCAGGCCTACTCCCTCATTATGAGCGGGGCGGTGCAGTGGCAGAAAAACCAGATGAGCGGCCAGCTTGACATCTTTGCGATGGACGATCCCGAGGATGCGCAGATGGGGAACCTCTCCGAGGATGATTCCCGTCTGGATCCGCTCCCGAACGTGGAAGAGTTCCCGGAAGCGCTTCGGCTGTCGTTTGAAAAGGAAGTCCTCGGACTTTACCTCTCCGGCCATCCGCTGCTGTCGGAGGAGAAGCTCTGGCGCAGCAAGATCACGAACATCACGACCGATTTCTACTACCGCGAGCCTTCGGAAGAGGACGGTGTGGCGGCAGAGGGCGAAAATGAGGTCACGCTGCAGGACGGTCAGGAGGTCGTGGTCGGCGGCCTGATTACCGAGATCACGGTCAAATCGACGAAGAACAACAAGCTGATGGCGTTCATCACGGTGGAGGACCTCTACGGCACGGTTGAGGTGCTCGTGTTCCCGAACCGCTACGAGGAGTCGAAAGAGCTCCTCAAGGAGGACCAGAAGGTCTTCGTCCGCGGCCGCGTAAGCGCGGAAGAGGAAGCGAGCAGCAAGCTCATCTGCGATGCAATCGCCTCGTTCGAGGATCCTTCCCCGATCGAGAAGCGTCGTTTCTATGCGGACCGCGCGGAGCGAGTGCAAGGCAGAGGGGCTGGCGCGAAGCCGAAGGCCCTTTGGCTGAAGCTCGAAGGCCGCGAATCGTGGATGAACATGCAGGGCCGGATCTGCAGCCTGTTGGCAAGCGACCCCGGAAACCGCGAGGTTCGGATCTATCTTGAAAAAGAGAACCTTCGCCTGCGTGCTCCGGAATGCTACAACACGGCTGGATCGGAAGAGACGATCAAAGCGCTTAAAGATTTGCTCGGAATTAAAAATGTTGTCTAATCATCAGGCAACATTTTTTTAAAAGCATTTATTAATTAAACTTGAAATTCTGCGGTGATTCGTTTAGAATAAACAATGTTTCGACACTTTGTGAATACAGGAAACCAAATTCCTTTTTCAATGTTTGGGATTGGAGGCAGCAATGGAAGAAAAACGTATCCGGACTATCGGTGTTTTGACAAGCGGCGGTGACGCGCAGGGTATGAATGCCTGCATCCGTGCGGTTACTCGTTCCGCCCTCAACAAAGGCGTGCGTGTCAAGGGTATTGTCCGTGGTTACAGTGGCCTTCTTGAAAACGATATTAAAGATCTGAACGCAGTCAGCGTTGGTAATATTATGCACAAAGGCGGTACCGTGCTTTACACGGCTCGCTGCCCTGAGTTCATCGATCCGGACCCGGCGAAAGCGCAGGCCGCGATCAACCGTGCCGCGAATATCGCGAAAGCGCACGGTATCGATGGTCTTGTTGTTATCGGTGGTGACGGCTCCTTCAAGGGCGCACAGGCGATCTCCAAATATGGGATCAACGTTGTCGGTGTTCCCGGAACGATCGACCTTGACATTGCCTGCACCGACTACACGATCGGTTTTGACAGCGCTGTCAACATCGCCCTCGAAGCGATCATGCGTCTGAGAGACACCTCTTCTTCTCATGAGCGCTGCTCCGTTATCGAGGTCATGGGCCACCGCTGCGGTGAGATCGCACTGTGGGCCGGTCTGACCGGCGGTGCCGACGCGATCCTGATCCCGGAACAGCCGGAGACCGCGAACTTCGAAAACATCCTCCGCGTTATCATGGAGAACCGCGCCCGCGGCAAGAAGGATAACATTATCGTTGTCGCGGAAGGTATCGGGGGAAGTGTGGAGCTTGCCAAGCGTATCGAAAAAGAGATCGGTATCGAATCCCGCGCTACGATCCTTGGTCACGTTCAGCGCGGCGGTCAGCCGACAGCTGTTGATATCAAACATGCGTCCATGATGGGTGCGTACGCGGTCGATCTGCTGCTGAACGGTGCCAACAACCGTGTTGTTGCCTTCAAGAAGGGCAAATATGTCGATTTCGATATTGACGAAGCACTTGCGATGCACCGCGAGCCGTCTTGGGACATCGAAGAAGTCAACCGTCGTATCTCGACCTATTATTAATAACAGATTGCGAATACATACAGAATGCGAGAAATCAATGTAAATGTTACCGTCAGGCCGGTTTCCTACCGTTTGGTGATCGGATCCGACCTGATGGATATCATCGCGGACGAGCTGGCAAAGCATCCGCTTGGCCGGCGCTACGCGATCATAACCGATTCAACGGTTGCGCCGCTTTGGGCTGAAAAGCTGGAAGCGGCTTTTTGTTCTGCTGATATTGCTTTCGACCGCTTTGTCTTTCCGGCAGGTGAGGAGAGCAAGAATCGGGCAGTCAAGGAAGAGCTCGAAAACCGGATGATGGCCGCTCATTATACCCGTGACTGCGCCGTCATCGCGCTTGGCGGCGGAGTCGTCGGCGATATGGCCGGCTTTGTTGCCGCGACCTACATGCGTGGACTCCCGGTGATCCAGATTCCGACGACGACCCTCGCGATGGCTGACTCGAGCATCGGCGGCAAGACCGCAGTCGACACCCCTTACGGAAAGAACCTCATCGGCGCGTTCCACCATCCGTCCGTTGTCTACATGGACATGGACATTCT
>ONYR01000179.1 GCA_900322165.1 uncultured Eubacteriales bacterium | reverse complement strand
CTGCAGCAGGTATTCGATATCATCGACAAGGTCGTCGACCATGAGCGCTTCGTCATAGTCAAGACCGTCGGTGTCCATGTCGAAATAGTCCTGCAGGGTCTCATAGTCGTCAAGACGCTCATACAGGTGCGGATGCTCTTTGCGCGCGTCTTCAATGCTCTCATAGAAGTGAGAGCTGATCTCTGCGATCAGCTCTTCACCGTTAATTCCTGCAACCAGGAGTTCTTTGATTTTATTCAGCAGCATATCACTTGGTTAAATGAGTCAGATGCCAGATCCGCTCGTCGTATTCGAGCACGGAACGGTCTGCCGCAAACATACCGGACATTGCGGTATTGACGAGTCCCATACGGTTCCACTTCTTGGGATCGAGATAGGTGTCCGAAGCAATGTTCTGAACACGGCAGTAGTCCTCGAAGTCTGCCAGCAGCAGATACGGATCCGCTACGTTGCCCATGTTGTTGAACAGCAGGGAGTTGGCGATATCGGGGAAGCCGATCTCATGACCCGGACGGCCGATGCCGTTGCGGATCGCGTTGACGATGCGGTTGATCCACATGTTGTTGGTGTAGTACTGCATCGCGTTGTAGCCGTGACGCAGCAGGCTGTTGACCTGATTGGTCTTCATACCGAACAGGAAGAAGTTGTCATCACCGACCTTGTCGTGGATCTCGATATTGGCACCGTCATATGTACCGATCGTGATCGCACCGTTCAGCATGAACTTCATGTTGCCGGTACCGGAAGCTTCACGGCCTGCAGTCGAGATCTGCTCGGAGAGCTCAGCCGCGGGCATGAGGATCTCAGCGACCGTGACCTTGTAGTCCTGAATGAAGACGACCTTCATCTTATCGCCGATATCCGGATCGTTGTTGACCATGTCGGCGACCGCGTGGATCAGACGGATAATGTCCTTGGCGCGGCTGTAGCCGGGTGCGGCCTTGGCTCCGAAGAGATAGGTTCTCGGAACGACGTCCATCTGCGGATTGTCCTTGATCTCGTAGTAAGAACGAAGAATGTGCATGACATTCAGCAGCTGGCGCTTGTACTCATGCAGACGCTTTGCCTGTGCGTCGAACATGGAGTCAGTATTGACAACGATGCCGCTCTGCTCCTTGATGAACTTCGCAAGGCGCACCTTGTTTTCATGCTTGATCTGACGGAACTTCTCAAGGAACGCGTCGTCCTCGGTATAGGGCATCAGCTTTTCAAGCTCGTTCGGATCCTTCAGGAAGCCGTCACCGATGGAATCGGTAATCAGTTTTGTCAGTCCCGGGTTGCTCTGGCCAAGCCAGCGGCGGTACGTGATACCGTTCGTGACGTTGCGGAATTTCTCCGGCGCGTCAAGGTAGAAATCGTGGAAGGTATCATCCTTCAGGATCTGGGAGTGCAGCTCGGAAACGCCGTTGACGGAGAACGATCCGGCGATCGACAGGTTTGCCATGCGGATCTGGCCGCCGCCGACGATCGTCATGCGGTTGATGCGTTCCCAGTCTCCGGGGAATACGGTCCAGAGATGCTCGCAGAAACGACGGTTGATCTCACAGATGATCTGGTAGATACGCGGCATGTTCTTGCGGATCAGATCTTCCGGCCAGCGCTCAAGCGCCTCGACCATGATGGTGTGGTTCGTGAACGCGACAGTCTTGGTCGTGATATCCCATGCGTCTTCCCAGCTCATGCCGTTCTCATCCATCAGCAAACGCATCAGCTCCGGAATGACCATGGCCGGGTGCGTATCGTTGATCTGGAACACGTAGTGATCGTTCAGATGCTTCAGGGTTCCGAAGCGTTTCAGTTCCTTGCGCAGGATCGACTGAACCGAAGCGGAAATGAAGAAATACTGCTGCTTGATGCGAAGCGATTTGCCTTCGTAGTTGTTGTCTTCAGGATACAGGACCTTGGAGAGGACCTCCGCGTTTGCCTGACGCTCCATCGCCTTCAGATACGCACCTTCGTTGAACAGAGTCATGTTCATCGTGTAGGGCGATTTCGGCTGCCACAGTCTGAGCGTGTTGACGGTTTCACTCTTGTAACCGGAAATCAGCATATCGTTCGGGATCGCGTTGACAACGTCGCAGTCCTCGAGATGAACGCGGAGTTTGCCCTCGCTCCAATCCTCGACTACACGTCCGCCAAAGCGAACCTCAACCATCTCATCTTCCTTTGTGACAAGCCAGCTGCGGCCGGTGTCAAGCCAGGAATCCGGGAGCTCGGTCTGCTGACCTTCGATGATACGCTGTTTAAACAGGCCGTATTCGTAAAGGATGCTGTAACCGGTTGCCGGCAGTCCCTGAGAAGCTTCCGCGTCCATGTAGCAGGCCGCGAGACGTCCCAGACCGCCGTTTCCAAGTGCGGCGTCCTGTTCCACATTGCAGATCTGTTCAAAAGTCGTACCGTATCCTTTCAGGATCGACTCAAACTGATCCATCAGTCCAAGGTTGTAGACATTGTTGCGAAGCGAACGTCCGAGAAGAAATTCGATCGAGAAATAGCAAAGCTGCTTGGCCTGCTTTTTCTTGATCTCATTCTGCGTCTCGGCCCATTTGTCCATCAGCATGTCACGGACTACCAGCGCGCATGCATCATAAAGTACCGAGGCTTTGGCTTCCTGAGGTGTGATGCCGTAGTGCCGTTTGATCTTACCTTCGATCTTTTCCTGAAGTTCTTTCTTTGTCATAACTAATCCCCTGACATAATAATCCCGGATGAGTCAGAGTCCCACCCGGGTTCTCTATCTATGTGTTATTTTTTACCGGTGATCTTCCGGTAGAGTGCTAAGTAATCCTTAGCCGGTCCATTCCAGCTCACGTCCGTTTTCATCGCGTTGGTCATGACCTGTTTCCAGTTTTCCGGGTTGTGGAAGGTTTCCTCCGCCTGACGGATCACATAGAGCATATCATGCGCGTTGTACGCCGCGAACGAGAAACCGTTTCCGCGTCCTTCCCAGGAAACATAGGGCTGGACCGTATCCTTCAGACCGCCGGTCTCGCGAACGACCGGGATCGTGCCGTAGCGCATCGCGATCAGCTGAGAAAGCCCGCAGGGCTCACTCTGCGAAGGCATCAGCAGAATGTCCGCGCCGGAGTAGATCTTCTGCGCGAGATCCGCGTCAAACCGAAGATTGACGGAAACCTTGCCGGGATAAGCGATCGCGGCCTTTTTCATCATCTCTTCGTAGCGCCATTCACCAACGCCGAGAACGACAAACTGCATATCGTCTCCGAGCATTTCATCGAAGACATGCGCGATCAGATCAAGGCCCTTGTGGTCCGCCAGACGGGAAACAACAGCTACGATCGGAACGTCATCGCGAACCGTCAGTCCGAGCATCTCCTGAAGGCCCTTCTTGCAGGCTTTCTTGCCCTCAAGATGCTCCAGCGAGTAGTTGCAGAACAGCGCGGGATCGGTCTCGGGATTGAACTTCTCGGTGTCAATTCCGTTGAGGATGCCGGAAAGCTTCTGGCTTTCCTGTTTCAGCATACTGTCAAGCTTGTGACCGTATTCCGGTGTCTGGATCTCCTGAGCGTAGGTCGGGCTAACCGTGGTGATCCAGTCGGCTGCCTCGATACCGGTCTTCATATAGTTGACACAGTTGTCAAACTGAAGATAACCGCCGGCATATTCGTTCCACTCCACGCCCAGCACGTTCTCAACGATGCTCGGCGCGAACACACCCTGATACTGGATGTTGTGGATCGTGTAGACGACTTTCAGGTTGGCATACACATCGCCGGCATTCCGATAAAACTTGTTGAGATAGAACGGAATCAGACCGGTCTGCCAGTCGTTGCAGTTAATGACGTCCGGCTTGAAATCGATGTGCTGCAGGAGCTCAAGGACTGCCTTGGAGAAGAACGCGAAGCGCTCACCGTCATCAAAGTAGCCGTAATAGCCCTTGCGGCCGAAGTAGTACTTGTTGTCAAGGAGGTAATAGATGACATTGCCTACCTTGGCTTCGTAGATCCCGCAGTACTGGCTGCGCCAGGAAAGCGGAACCCACATCTCTCCGAGGAGAGTCATCTGCTCTTTCAGCGCCTTCGGGGTGTCCTGATAAAAAGGAAGCACCACGCGGCAGCCGACGAGCCTTTTTCTCAGAGCCGCCGGCAAAGCGCCGGCAACATCGCCGAGGCCGCCCGATTTTGCAAACGGGACAGCCTCAGCGGCTGCGTATAATACTTTCATGTTTTGATCTTCCTTTCCGGAATATCACACAACACTGCCCTTTGCGAGTACCATCGGGTACAGATTGTAGCCGAACAGCTTACGGTTTTCGCGAATAACAACGTCCTTGTCGGTAATCGCATACTGAAGCTCCGACTTCTCCTGAATTTCGCAGTCCTGCATGATGATGGAATTGCGGATGACCGCGCCCTTGCGGACGTGGACGCCGCGGAACAGGATACTGTTTTCAACGGTTCCTTCAATAACACAGCCGTCTGCGATCAGGGAGTTCGTCACTTCCGCAGAGTTGGTGTAAAGGGTAGGTGCCTCATCACGGATCTTGGTAAAGATCTGGTCGTCCTGATAGAACAGCGCGGAACGGATGTCTCCGTCAAGGAGGTCCATGTTCGCAGCGTAGTACGAGGCGATGCTGTCTATTTTAGCACAATAACCGTCGTATTCATATCCGTAAATTTTGAGATCATTCAGGTGTCTCTGGAGCACATCTCTGTGTAAACTGTACATGTTATGGCTCGTGCACTCGTTGATCAGGGACTCCAGCAGGGAACGTCCGATAATGATCTGCTCAAGGCCGCGCTTGACGACTTCGCCGCCGATGACGGGGTTGACCGCGATATCGGTGACGCGCTCGTCCCCGTTGGTCTCGATGATGCAGCCGGATCCGGCACCGCCGTCGAACTGCTTGACAACGCCCTTCTTGTAGATCAGGGTGATGTCCGCGCCCTTCTCCTTGTGGAAACGAAGCGCATCATCAAAGGTCATATTGAAGATCACGTCCGCAGATGAAAGGATGACATATTCCTCCGTGGACTTGCGGATGAAGTTCTCCGCATTGCGAAGCGCTTCCATCTTGCCGCGGTAGCCGGAGTTCTGAGCGAACGGAGGCAGAATGTACATACCGCCGTTCTTACGGGACAGATCCCACTCCTTGCCGCTGCCGAGGTGGTCCATCAGGGACTGGTAGTTGTTGCGGGTGATGATGCCGACCTTGGTCACACCGGAGTTGACAAGGTTGGACAGGGCAAAGTCGACGACACGGTAACGTCCGCCGAAAGGAATTGAGGAAAGCGCACGCTTCTGCGTCAGCGATTTCATCAGTTCATCGTTCTGATAAGCGAAGATCAAACCAAGGGTATCTTTCATTTTTCTGCTCCTCTCTTATAAACGATCTTCATCGAGCATTTCGGCAGGTGCAACGACCTGACCGTCACCGATCGTAATGTCATCTGCAAGAACAGCCATATAGCCGGTCATCTTGCCGGGGGTCACGGTCGCTTCCGCGACTTCCTTCGGCGCACCGATCTTTGCGTTCTTGCCGATATGAGTGTTCTGTCCGATAATGGAATATTCAACGACTGCGCCGTCTTCGATCACGGTGTTGGGAAGGATCAGAGAATCCTTGACAACGGTGCCGCGTCCGACATAGGCGCCGTGGAAGATGATGGAATTCTCAACCGTACCGTGGATGCGGCAGCCTTCGGAAACCATGGCGTTCTTGACCTTGGCATGGCCGGAGGTGTAGTGCGGCATCTCGTTGGGGTTGCGTGCATAGATCTTCCAGGTGTTGTCGCCGAGGTTGATCGGGCTGTCCGGAAGCAGAAGCTCCATGTTGGCATCCCACAGGGACTGCAGGGTTCCTACATCCTTCCAGTAACCGTCGAACTCGTACGCATACATTCTCTCGCCGGCTGCGAGCATGTTCGGAATGATGTTCTTACCGAAGTCGTTCTCGGAATTCGGATCTGCCTCATCCTCTTCGAGATACTTCTTCATCTTCTTCCACTCGAAAACATAAACGCCCATCGAAGCCTTGGTTGATTTCGGATGAGCCGGCTTCTCTTCGAACTCGTAGATACGGTCGTCTTCTTCCGTATTCATGATACCGAAACGGGTTGCCTCTTCAAGGGTAACGTTCAGAACCGCGATTGTGCAGGCCGCGTTCTTCTCTTCGGTATAGTCGATCATCTTGGAGTAGTCCATCTTGTAGATGTGGTCACCGGAAAGAACGACAACATACTCCGGATCATAGCGCTCGATGAAACGGATGTTCTGGTAGATCGCGTTCGCGGTTCCCTTGTACCACTCTCCGTCTTTTCCGCGGACATAAGGCGGCAGAACGGAAACTCCGCCGTCGTTGCGGTCCAGATCCCACGGCTGACCGTTTCCGATGTAACCGTTCAGATCCAGCGGCATGTACTGAGTCAGCACACCGACCGTATCAATACCGGAATTGATACAGTTACTGAGCGGGAAATCGATGATACGGTACTTACCGCCGAACGGAATCGCCGGCTTAGCGACTTTTTTGGTAAGCACTCCGAGGCGGCTGCCCTGTCCGCCGGCCAGCAGCATCGCTACAGCTCTTTTCTTCGTACGCATAATGTTCCTCCCCTAGCGTATATGTTAAATTTAATTTAGAACCTTGGTTGAGTGACGTACTTATTTCTTGACAATGCCCTTTCGGTCCACAATGCCGGACTTCCTGGCTTCACTGCCCTTTTCAGCTGTCTTTTCAGCTGCTTTTACAGCCGTCTTTGCGGTTTCCTCCGCTGCATCCTTCTTGCGGCGCACCGGTTTTTTGCGGGTGGTAAAGAACACACAGGCAAGCGGCGGAACCGTGATAGAGATCGAATATTTGTACCCGTGTTTCGGTTCCTTCTCCGCACTGATCCAGCCGATGTTCTTGACACCGCTGCCTCCGAACCGCTCTTCATCCGAGTTCAGCACCTCAAGATAGAACGCGTCTTTCTCCACGCCGATCCGGTACTCTTCCCGCTTGACCGGTGCAAAGTTGACAACGCAGACGACCTCCGAGCCGTCCTTCGCGATCCTTCGGAAGGAAACGATGTTCTGGAGATTGTCATCGTAGCAGATCCACTTGAAGCCGTCCCACGAATCATCCTGCTCGTACATGGCCGGATGATCGAGGTAGAAGTGATTCAGCGCTTTGACAAACTGCTGAAGCTTGCCGTGCATGTTGTAGCTTGTCAAAAACCAGTCCAGCTGTTTGTGGTAATCCCACTCGATGAACTGGCCGAACTCGCCGCCCATGAACAGCAGCTTTTTGCCGGGATGGCCCATCATATATCCGTAGAAGGCCTTGAGTCCGGCAAACTTTTCTTCGTAAGACCCGGGGTTCTTATCGAGAAGCGATTTCTTGCCGTGCACCACTTCATCGTGGGACAAAGGCAGGATATAGTTCTCGGAGAACGCGTAGGTCAGCGAAAACGTGATATTGTTGTGGACGTAGCGGCGATAGAACGGGTCGGTGCCGATGTAGCGAAGCATATCGTTCATCCAGCCCATGTTCCACTTGAAGTTGAACCCGAGACCGCCCTGATCCACCGGCTTCGTCACCAGAGGCCAGGCGGTGGATTCCTCCGCCACCATCAGCGCGCCCGGATGCTCCTTGAAGACAGCTTTGTTGAGTTCCTGCAGGAACGCGACCGCTTCAAGATTCTCCATTCCGCCGTTCTGGTTCGGGATCCATTCGCCGTCCTTGCGCGCGTAATTCAGATACAGCATCGAGGCGACCGCGTCCACGCGCAGTCCGTCGAAATGATACTGATCCAGCCAGTACATCGCGCTTGACATCAGGAAGCTGACAACTTCCTTGCGGCCGTAGTCAAAGACCTTCGTGCCCCACTCGTAATGCTCACCCTTTCTGGGATCCGCATATTCAAACAGGGGCGTTCCGTCGAACATCGCAAGGCCCGCTTCGTCCTTCGGGAAGTGCGCAGGAACCCAGTCCATGATGACGCCGATGCCGTTCTTGTGAAGGATATCGACGAATTCCATCAGGCCTTTCGGCGTTCCGTAGCGGGAGGTCGGCGCAAAGTAGCCAAGCACCTGATATCCCCAGGAACCGTCGAACGGATATTCCATCAGCGGCATGACTTCAACGTGGGTATAACCCATATCCTTGACATAGGCGGCCAGATCCTTTGCGACGGAAGCGTAATCGAACGGTGAACCGTCATCATACAGCCGCCAGGATCCGAGATGAACTTCGTAGATGTTCATCGGCTCCCGGTAAGGCACTGCCTTCGCACGCTTCTCCATCCACCGCTGATCATGCCACTCATAGCCGTCCAGGTGGTAGATCTTGCTTCCGGTCGACGGACGTGTTTCCATGTGGACTCCGAAGGGATCGCTCTTGTAGACCTGCCTTCCGTCCGGTCCGGTGACGCGGAATTTGTAAACGTCGTATTCTTTCAGTCCGTATCCGTAGCCTTCCCAGATGCTTGGATCATCCTTTAAGCGGGAAAGCCGGATCCTCCCTTCCTCCTGCCAGCCGCAGAAGCTTCCCAGCACATCGACCTGCTGTGCGTTCGGGGCCCACACGCGGAAGACCGTTGCCGGATCGCCGTCACGGTCTTCGGCATCATGTGCACCGAAATACAGGTAGGATCGATAGTTGGTTCCTTCATGAAACAGAAAGGCCGGAAGATTGGTTTGCTTTTTGTTCATGATCGATGTCTCCTTCGATCGATTTCAGGGCTTTCGTTCAATTTGAAAACAATCTCTGTCTTCAGATCAGAGGTATTATAGCATAGTGACCAAAAACTCGTCAATCATGGAGACGCTGAAGAAGCTCGTCTTCGGTCAGGATCGGAATGCCAAGGGCTTTTGCTTTCTTGTTTTTCGAGGAATTGCTCGTGGCATCGTTGTTGATGAGGTAGGTCGTCTGAGAGCTGACCGCAGAGGCTACCTTCGCTCCCTGCCTGATCAAAAGCTCTTTCAGCGCGTCACGGTTTTCAAAATGGTTCAGTGAACCGGTAATGACAAAGGTCTCACCGGCAAGGCGTTTTTCCTCACCCTCCGTCACTTCCTCCGCTGCGATCGTCAGATACTGCCTCAGATCTTCGATCATGCGCTTGTTGTCTTCCTGCTTAAAGAAGCGGACGATCTCACCGGCCAGCACGTCACCGATGCCCTCGACCGCACTGAGGGTCTCCTCATCCGCAGCCATCACCGCATCGAGATCCTGGTGGAACGCATCCGCCAGATCACGAGCCGTCGCGTCTCCGATGCCCGGAATTCCGATGCCGCCGAGCACGCGGTACAGCTCGGTGTTTTTGCTGTTGTCGATCGCCTTGATGAGTTTGTCCGCGGAAGCCTGGCCGAAGCCTTCCATCCCAATGATCTCTTCCCGATGATCCTTCAGGCGGTACAGGTCCGCGAAGCTGTCGACCCAGCCTTGATCACTCATGCGGACCAGCGTGGCTTCCGAGAGTCCCTCGATATTCATGGCTTTGCGTGAGACGAAATGCTCGAGCGCCTTGATGAGCTTTGCCGGGCAGGCCGGGTTCAGGCAGTTCAGCACTTCCACTCCGTCCCGCTCGATGACCGCGGTCTCACCGCCGCACCGTGGGCAGGCGGTCGGCACCGGGGCCGGACCGGACTGTGTCAGGTTCTCGGAGATCTGCGGGATGATCATGTTGGCTTTATAGACCTTGATCCGATCCCCGATCCCAAGTTTCAGCTCACGCATGATCGATACGTTGTGTACACTCGCTCGCTGGACCGTGGTTCCTTCGAGCTCTACCGGCTCAAAGATCGCGACCGGATTGATGAGGCCGGTCCGAGACGGACTCCATTCGATCGAAAGGAGCGTTGTCTCCGCGGTTTCGTCCTGCCATTTAAAGGCCATCGAATCCCGCGGGAATTTGGCGGTCGCCCCCTGCGCTCTGGACTCGGCGATGCTGTCCATCGTCAGCACCAGTCCGTCCACCGGGAACGGCATGGACTCGACCGAATCGGCAAAAGCTTTTTCTGCTTCCGCGACCGTCTCGCCCGTCACCATTCTGTATTCCACAGGGGTAAATCCAAGCTGCGCCAGCCATTTCAGCTGGTTTTCCTTGGAATCCTCGAAATCTGCCTCGTTGCGGTCACACTCCACAAGCGTGTAGGCAATGACCTGTACATGGCGCTTCGCGGCGATGCGGCTGTCAAGCTGACGCACCGAACCGCTGCAGAGATTGCGTGGATTCTTGTAGCGCTCGTTTTCATCGAGCGAGGCATTGATCGCTTCAAAGTCTTTGTAAGAAATCAGTGCTTCCCCGCGCACGACAAGGTGTCCCGGATAATCGATTTCCTTCGGAACCCCTCCGAACACGCGCGCGTTGCTGGTGATGACTTCTCCGATCTCTCCGTTTCCGCGGGTGGCCGCCTGTACAAGCTTGCCCTCCTCGTAAGTCAGCACGATCGTCAAACCGTCGAGCTTCCACGAGAGCATGCCCCTGCGGTTTCCGAGAAACGCGGCGAGCTCCTCGATGTCCTTGGTTTTGTTGAGCGATTTCATCGGAAGCGCATGCCTGACTTTCGGCAGTGCGCTCACGACCTCGTAGCCGACCTCCTGCGTCGGACTCGAGGGCAGAATGATCCCGCTCTCCTTTTCAAGCCTCTCCAGCTCATCATAAAGAGCATCATATTCATAGTTGGACATGATCTCTTCGCTGGTCTGGTAATAAGCGTAGCGAGCCTTATTCAGTGTTTCGACCAGTTCGGTCATTCTGGCTTTTACATCCATGCTCTTGTCCTCAGACCTTCTTTAGTCCTGCCAGCTTCGCAAAAAGCAGCTTTTCTCCCACCTTCGCAAAATTGACTCTCACCTGATAATCGGCATTGACAAACTTTACCTCAGTCACAACGCCGAGGCCGAACTTCTTGTGCTGCACGGTATCTCCCACGTGAAACAGCTGCGATGCGGGTTCACTGATCGCTGCGCTTTGGCTCTGCGGCATCTTGGCCGTTTCAGCCCGCTGCGAAAGCGCTCCCTTCGACACGGAAGGAGCCGGTGTTTTCGGGTATCCGCCGAACTTTCTCGGCGTATACCGCTCCCAGTAGGATTCGGGCTGCGCCCAGTCATCCCGGCCGCCAAAACGCGGCGCTTCCGGCGCGTCCATCTGTACCCCGTCCTTTGGCAACTCATTTAAGAATCTCGACTTTTTGGTGATCTGCGTTTCACCGTGAACGCGGCGCTCCCGCGCGTAGGTCATATAGAGCTTTTTCTCAGCGCGCGTGATGCCAACGTAGCACAGACGCCTCTCTTCCTGCATCTCTTCCTCGTCCCCCGTGATGCTGAGATAGCCGGGGAACAGACCGTCCTCCAGGCCCGTCATAAACACGACCGGGAACTCCAGGCCTTTGGCACTGTGCAGGGTCATCAGGGAGACGTAATCGTCCCCTTCATTCATCTCATCGATCGCTGCGACAAGCGACAGCTCATCAAGGAAGCCTTCGAGCGATGCCTCATCATTCTCTTCTTCATACTGATTGGCACGTCCGATCAATTCCTCGATATTGCCCATGCGGTCCTCAAGCTTGACCGGGTCGTCCGCACGCAGGTATTCTTCATACCCGATCTTCTCAAGCAGGGTGCGGATCAGCTTCTCGATCGGATCCACATCCTCCATCGCCCTCAGGTCCAGGATCAGCTGGGCAAATTCCGCCAGCTTTTTCGCGCTGCGCTTGAGATCCGGGATCTCCACGGCCATGTCGCAGGTCTCGGTAATGCCGAAACCGCCCTCCGAGGCAAAAGCACGGAAGCGCTCGGCGCTGACGTTGCCGATGCCTCTTGCCGGCACGTTGATAATGCGGTCGCAGGCCACGTAATCATGGTCATTGGCGACAAGGCGCAGGTAGCAAAGCAGGTCCTTGATCTCTTTGCGCTGATAGAAAGGCGTGCCGCCGTAGAGCTTATAGGGGATCGTACCGCGTCCGAGTCTTTCTTCCAAAGCTCGAGACTGCGCGTTGGTGCGGTAAAGGATCGCGAAATCCTTGTAATCGTAAGCGCCGCTCTCCTTCAGCTCCTTGATCGTGGAAGCCACATAGCCGGCCTCCTCGTTTTCGTTCGGTGTCTCACGGACGACCACGTCATCCCCTTCCGGATTCTCCGTCCAAAGGGTTTTCGCCTTTCGCTCTTCATTGTTACGAATCACGCAGTTCGCCGCGTTCAGGATCTTGCCGCTCGAGCGGTAATTCTGCTCCAGGCGAATGACAAGCGCATCCGGGAAATCCTTTTCAAAGTCCAGAATGTTGCGGATGTTCGCTCCGCGGAAACGATAGATCGACTGGTCATCATCACCGACAACACACAGGTTGCGGTAGCGCTTCGAGAGCAGGCGGATCAGCATGTACTGAGCGGTGTTGGTGTCCTGATACTCATCGACCATCAGATAGCGGAACCGGTTCTGGAAATAATCGAGCACGTCCGGATGGTCCCGGAACAGCAGCACGGTATTGTTGATGATATCATCAAAATCCATCGCCTGGTTTTCCTTCAGCGTCCGCTCGTACTGTTCATACACCAGCGCGGTCTTTTTCCTAAACAGGTCATTCCCCGAAGCGCGGTCTGCATATGCTCCCGGCCCGATCAGCTCATTCTTGGCATTGCTGATCTCCGCGAGAATGGCTCTGGGGGTGAACATCTTGTCGGAGATGTTCTGCTCCTTCAGAATTCGCTTGACGACGGCCTTCTGGTCATCCGGATCATAGATCGTAAAACGTTTGTCATACCCTATCCGATCTGCATACATTTTCAGGATCCGAATGCAGGCGGAGTGGAACGTGCAGATCCAGGCATCCTGCACACGGTCCCCGGACAAAGCGTCCGCTCGCTCACGCATCTCCTTGGCTGCCTTGTTGGTGAAAGTGATCGCAAGGATCTGCCTTGAGGGAACGCCCATTTCCTCGGTAAGATAAGCGATGCGGTGCGTTAAGACCTTCGTTTTTCCGCTTCCCGCGCCCGCTAAAATGAGCACCGGGCCGTCTGTCTGAAAAACGGCCCGTTGCTGCATCTCGTTTAAACTGTCATATTTATCCATACTGTCTCAGATTCCTTCACTTGGCTTTAAAAGCGGAAGATTTAAACGATCCGTCCCGATCAGGACAAAGACGCCTTCCCGCATGATATCGGTGCGGTTGCCCTCTTCGGTGATCACGGACAGCTGTGCGATCGACTCAAACGGGATCGAAAGCCGCCACGACACCTTCGGACGTCTCTCCTGCGGTTTTGCCTCAGCCGTCTCCGTCTCCGCACTTGCTTCAGGCTTAGCCTCCGGCTTTACCTCAGCCTTATCCTCCGGCTTTGCCTCTTCCGAAGCTGCTTCCGGCTTTTCTTCGTCCTTCGCTTCGGCTTTCTCCTCGGTCTTTTCCGCAGCGGCTGCAGGCTTTAGCTCTTCCGCCTTCAGCTCCTCAGCATCGCCCGACAGCACCGTTTTCGCGTTACCGGCGTTGTAGCGAACACTTCCGCGGATCCCGGGCGTCTCCTCACCGATCACGATGCTCGGCATCAGACTTCGGCGCAGCAATCCTTCCAGATCCTGCCAGCCGTCGGCTTCACAAAGCGCTTTGTAGGCATCGGTGTTCGTGCCGATCGCGAGCTCGCTGATGGGAAGCGAATCGGTTTGGCGCAGCAGCTTATTGCGGATCAACTGACGGTTTTCCGCTTCCGTCTCGAAATTGTCACAGCTGTAATCGCAGATCACGCCCTCTTCAAAGACAAGCTTGAGGTTACGGAAGCAGGTTCCGCCAACGTTGGCTTCCGCAAGGTGCAGGACACCGTTGGTTTCGCCAAGCTGCGGGATCGTGTAGACACTGCCGCCGGGCAGCACACCGGCTCCCGAGTCGGCGAGGAAATTCGTCTCCGCCTGCGGATTCCGGATCGGATGAAGCGCGACAAGAAGGTCGGTCTCATTGCCGTCCTTTCCGGCAAGGTAGACAAAGCTGCCCCGGTCAAGCGCATCGCAAAGCACCTGCTGCGGACGTTCCGCGTAGATCTTAGCTGAAGCCAGCTTCAGATACTTTGTAAGCTTATCACCAAACGTTTCGGAAGCTTCAAACGCGGGAAGGATCATGGACACACAGGCGCACTGACTCAGCTGTCCCTTCTCAGAAACATGGTTCAGGAACCGCTCCTTGAGCGCTTGTACTTCCTGAGCCTTCTTCTCAGACTGACGCACGCTGTAGCGTCCGAACAGACGCTGCGGTTTGCCGCCCGGTCCCTTTCCTCTCGGTTCCGGAACCATGCGGACGGCTTCAACGCCCTGAAGGATCCGGATCGTGCCGGCAAAGCCCTTCAGCAGCGCTTCATTGTCAACGGCACACTTTTCCGCGCATTCATCGGTGATCGACTCCGCCTCACTGATCGGGAAGCGCATCATATCACCGTTATGGTCACGGAGATAAGCCGGGCTGACTGCCTGGGTTTCGATATGACGGATAAACGGAACATAGTCCTTTTCCCTCAGCTTTTCGGCTACACATTTTGCCAGAAGCTCGCAGCCGGCCGGATAGTCGATCGCAACGACCTTGCGTTTCACAGTATAGTCTTCACTGTCGCTGTAGCGGCGGTACGGATGCTGCACCTCACGGTTCTTCAGATCCGCTTCAAAACTGTCTGCAAGCGAAGCGGCAGCCTCCGCGATGAGGCTGTCATCCATCTCATGGAACGCCTTGTACCAGCCCATCTCGGTCTCCGAGATCGGCAGATTCATCTCGTAGAGATAGTAAGGCTCCATGAGATTACGGCCGGTAACGATATCCGTCAGATATTCATCCGCCGGGGAGAAATGCTCGGTAAAGAAGATCGACTCGCGCTCAGAAAGATCATTGCGCCAGAAATCCTGGTAAAGGGAGATCAGCGATTCCGCCTTGACCTGGCCTTTGCCGCTGATTCGCTTAGACAACTCGACATACAGATCCATCAGCTTCAGCAGGCGGAAACGGCGGTGCTTGATCGCTTCCTCCGGAGCCTTCAGGAACAGCGCGGAAAACATCGAAAGCGCTTCGCCGACCTCTTTTGCCTGATTGTTCAGGTTGGCTGTACCGGCAAAACCGGTCATATAGCCCTCGACACTCAGATCCTGATACAGCTTTTTCTGCTCTTCCTTCAATTCCTGAAGCGAGGCATAATTCAAATAATCCGTGCTGCGCTTTTCTTCGAGACTGCAGGCATAGACAAGGTACTCGCCCCAGTACTTGGAATAACGCATCATACGGTCTCTGAAGTTTTTATCTCCCGGCGCCATCATCTCCGATACATGTTTTTCCATATAGGCGCGGAGTTCAAGGTATCTCGCTTCCGCTTTGGTATTATACAGTTTATAGAATTCCTCGTATGAAAACATAGGATCCTCCGATCTGTCTCTGTGTATGAAAAAAGGGCGTTACAATATGTAACGCCCTTTAGCTGGGCATGAAGGATTCGAACCTACGAATGCTGGAGTCAGAGTCCAGTGCCTTACCGCTTGGCGAATGCCCAATGTGCTCGTGAAAGAGCTTTTTTGTTAGCTCTTTCACACAAGCAAAACATATTATATCTCTCGTACTTTGGATTGTCAACCGTTATTTTGGAAAAAATTCCTATTTTGAACGGTTACGCTTCAGATACTCCTGTTCCATCTCGGGAGTGACCCTCGGAACATGGACCGTGATCTCTTCCGACTGCTTGATGGCTGCGGTATCGATCTTCTCGGTCGGAGACATCTCATAAGGATCCGGCGCCTTGTGATTCTGCGCTCTCAGCTCCGTCTGCATATTCAAAGAAGCGCGTCCGATCTCGAAGCCCGCCTGATTCAGGCGATCGCTGATCTTGCGGTCGGATTTCTTTCCTTCTTTTTTGTTTTCAGCTTTGAGCTTGGCGTAGCTCTCCGTGATCCGCTGATAAAGCTTTTCCGCCTCCTCTTCGCCTATATCCAGCATACGGCAGAGCGTGATCGTGCGGTGATCCAGCTTGCGCGGTCCGGATTGAACGGCCTTGACATTGCTGAGCGAAACGTACGGTCCGATGTGCGAGCGATGTTTGTAGAACGTAAGGATCGCGTAGGATTCCTGTCCACGTACGAGGTACGCCTCCAGATCTCCCATCGCGTCGAGCAGCTTCGCGGGATCTCCCTTGCGCATATCCGCACGGATCTCACGATAGCGCTCCACATACGGAACGTGCCACTCTTCCTTCTTCTCCAGCCAGACCTTCTTTGTTTCATCGTACGGGCGGCTGATGAAATAGGCGATGATATAGTACGGAATCAGGATCTTCAGAGCCCATTCGACGATCCACAGAAGAAGCAGCGGGATCGAGTTGATCATCACTCCGTTGATACTTGCCACGCCATAGGGAAGGATCCGAACCAGCGCTGCAAATACCTTGTCAGGACGGAAAAACAGTCTGACCCAAGTCGAGACAAGGCGTCCGATCGATAAGCCCTGAGACCACATCTCCGCCATGCCCTTCTCCCAGATCTCCTGAACCAGGTTGACATAGACACAACGGCCGAAATAAAGCGTTGCCGCAAGGATGATGATCGAGATGATCCTTACCAGCTTAGGATGACGGATCCGACAGGCTCTCGAAAGCCACAGCAGCCAAAGTCCGTGAAGCGTCAGGCTAAGCGCGATCACCAGCACTCTCAGGAAAAGATTTCCCAATATCCGCATCAGATAGACATACGAGGCTTCGATCAAAAAGCAGCCCAGAAGACCGCCGATAATAAAAAGCAGCAACCCGGCAATCGGGACTTTTTTTGACGGCCTGTAGGTCTGATATGCCATAGGATCTTCTCCTTTCAGTCATAGTGTATGAATAGAGATATCATACCATATTTTCAGATATGACGCAACCCGGGGCGTTTTCAGCTTTCATTAAGCCTGCTTCCTTCTGTTTGGCTTCCGCGGCTTTTTTTCGAAGTCCGCCAAAGAAGCGCTGCAGGATCGTGCGGCTTTCCTCCTCAAGCATCCCGGTCTCCACCTCACATCGATGGTTGAACCGAGGCTCGATCAGCAGGTTGAAGATCGAACCGGCACAGCCGGCTTTCGGATTCATCGCTCCGATCACCACGCGCTTGATCCTTGCCTGCACGATCGCACCGGCACACATCGGGCACGGTTCCAGCGTCACATACAGCGTACAGTCCTCCAGACGCCAGTCACCGATCACACCGGAGGCCTGATTGATCGCCTCCATCTCTGCGTGCGCCAAGGGATTTCCGAGCGTGTTGCGCCGGTTCCTTCCCTCGCCGATGATCTCTCCATCCCTCACGATGACACAGCCGATCGGCGTTTCCTCATCCAAAGCCGCTTCCTCTGCCAGAGCAAGCGCTCGTCTCATATAATCTTGTTCTTCCATCATTTCAGCCGCAGTTTCTCCAGATACTTTCCGCCGGGAAGGTTATGCATATCCCGCGTAGTCATTCCCTTGAAATTGACCATAAAGGTGAAATAACTGACAATGCCGGCAAGAACCGCGCCGATCACTGACGCCGCGTTCGATCCGGTGATTGCAAAAAGCAGCAGATAGACGATGACGCAGACTACAGCCATCAAGGCGCTGCAAAGGATCGGCCCCTTGGAAAGCTTCCAGAAATTGATCTTGACGTTGCAGAATTTCATGGCCGCCGAAAGATTCAGCACCATAATAAAGAAGCTGAACAAAGCCGAGTTGATCGCCAGTGAATAGATGCCAAGATGCAGGACGCGTACGGTAACAAAATTCAAAATGCAGGAGAAGACAACGCCGATGATCGTGTGGATCATCGGATACTGCTGCTTGTTCATGCCCTGCAGCACGCCGCTCGCCGCATAGTTCAAGCAATAGAATACCACTGAAAAGCTTCCGACCCAGAACAGCTCGCCGCCCAAAGGCGAATGTGCGAACATCATTTTCAGCACCGGTTTTCCGAGCGTCATCAGTCCGACCGCGCACGGGATCGCCACGATCAGAATCGTTTTGATGAGAGTGTAGAATTCCTGCTCCAGCTCATCCATCTTATTCTGTGCAAACGAGGCGGCTACCGCGGGGACGGCTGCGGAACCAAGTGAATCTCCGATCGCGATCGGCAGATTAATGAGGACGACAAACTTGCCGGTATAGATACCACGCATCGCAACCGCCAGTTCCGGATTGTACCCCTCGGCCATCATCAGACCGCCGAACATGCTCGCGTCAAGAATGCCCTTGATCGAAAATGCGCTCGAAGCCAGGACGATCGGGATCATTAGCTTCAGGATCTCGCCGTAGATCTGTTTATCGCTCTCCGGCTCGGTCTCCTGCGGAGTCTCTTTTTCCTTTGCGATCGACATGCCGCGATAGATGTAGTAGCAGAATACGAGGAAGACCGCTCCGCCGATCGAACCGATCAGGGTACCTAAAATACCGCCGGTCACCGACCAGGCCATTCCGCCCGCGTTAAACAGTACGTAAGCCAGCACGACCGCGAACACCGCGTGCAGAAAGCCATCGATGAGCTCGGAGATCGCCGTCGGCTTCATGTTGTTGAGGCCCTGGAAATAACCTCGCAGAATGCTTCGCAGCGACACGATAAAGAGCGTCGGTCCGAGGAACCGGATCGGCCTTGCAACCTCCGGATTGTGATAGAGCATCGCGATCTGCTCGCTGAAAAGCAGCATGATCATCATGCTGACAAAACCGATGCCGCCGACAAGGATCAGTGCGCACTTGACGACCTTTTTCGCATCCTTCCACCGCCCGGTCGCAAATCGCTCTCCAAGCAATTTGGAAAGCGTCGTCGGGATCGCCATCGAGGAAAACACCAGGAAAAAGCTGTAGACCTGATAGGCATCACCGTACGTTCCGAGTCCGTGGTCTCCCCATAGATTGGTGACCGGGATCCGGTAAAACACGTTCATCAACCGAACCAAAAACGTGGCCGCAACAAGGATACTTCCCTGCGTAACGAGGTTTTTGGCGCTGTCTGAACGCTGTTTGTTGTTTTGCAGTAAATTCATAATTATCTCGGGAGTCCGGCCGCTTCCAGAATCGCTTCCTGTCTGGCAAACATGACCGTTTCCTCTTCCTTCACCATATGATCATAACCGAGCAGATGCAGCACGCTGTGGACGGCCAGGAATGCCATCTCCCGCTTCAGGCTGTGACCGTAGGCTTCCGCCTGCTCCATCGCCCTCTTCAGACAGATCACGATATCCCCAAGCACGACCTCACCGGTTTCCGGGTCGGTCTCCTGCTCTTCAAGAGCTCTCTGCACCCTCTCAGCGGGCACCTCTCCCTCTTCATAGTCCAACATAGGAAACGAGAGCACGTCGGTCACGCTGTCGATCTCGCGGAACTCCGCGTTGATCGAGCGGATCTCTTCTTCCTCCACCACGCGCAGACTGATCTCCACCGGCGCTGTGACGTTTTCTTCCTGAAGAGCCGTCATGACCGCTTTCTCAAGCACCGCATTCATCTCATCGGTTGCTGCGTTCTCCGTCTCGGTTTCCCATTCAATCCAAAGACTCATCTTATCCTCAATTATTTCATGTATTTTTTGAACGGATCCGAAGACTGTGTGTCTTTTCCGTTCTTTTCGTACGCCTCAACGATCTTCTGAACCATCGGGTGGCGCACGATATCCGCGCGGCTTAAGCTGCAGATCCCGATGCCTTCGATGTCCTTCAGGATCTGTGTTGCCTGCCGTAAGCCGGATTTCTGTCCGTCCGGCAGGTCGATCTGCGTCAGGTCGCCGGTAATGACAGCCTTAGACCCAAAGCCAAGACGCGTTAAGAACATCTTCATCTGCGCCTGCGTGGTATTCTGCGCCTCATCGAGCACGATGAACGCATTGTCAAGCGTACGGCCGCGCATGTAGGCCAGCGGCGCCACCTCGATGGCACCCTTTTCCATGTTATGCTGCGTTGCGTCCGGACCCATGATCTCATAGAGCGCATCGTAAAGCGGTCTCAGGTAAGGATCGATCTTGCTCTGAAGATCACCCGGCAAAAAGCCAAGGCGCTCCCCGGCTTCGATCGCAGGACGTGTCAGGATCAGGCGGTTCACTTCACCGGCCTTGAACTTTTCGATCGCCATGGCCATCGCCAGGTAGGTTTTGCCGGTACCGGCGGGACCGATGCCGAAGGTCAGCATGTTGTCACGGATCGAACGCACATAACGCTTCTGTCCGAAGCTTTTCGGACGGATCGGTTTTCCGGCCTTGGTAAAGCAGACAACGTCGCTCATCAGCTCGCTGACATCCCGCTGCCGATCCTCCTGAGAGAGGTTCAAAAGGTAATTGACATGCTGTGTACTGATCGTTTCGCCCATGCCGGCTATCTTGATCAGGCTTTTGAGCACCGACACGCAATGCTCGACATCTTCGTCTTCCCCGCTGATCCGAATCCCGTCACCACGGTTCATGATACTGCATTGACAGTTTTTCTCCAGCAGCTTGATGTTCTCATCGAAACTGCCAAACACATTTTGGATCTGGCCGGCCGGAATCAGAATCGTTTGCTCCATACAGGTCTCCTGTTTGTTTTACTTTTCCATCTTGAAACGGCACTTCACGGCAAAGATCATCGCGATCGTCTTGCCGTCCGTGATCGTACCGTCTTCGATCATCTGAATCGCTTCATCCACGGTGTAGCGCTTGATCTCGATATATTCGTCCGGATCAAGGTGCTGATGGGTGGGCTTCAGATCTTCGCAAAGATACATCGAGATCTTCTCGCTGCAGTAGCCCGGCGTTGCATAGTAGTCGAACAGGAAGGTCGTTTTTCCGGCTTTCATTCCGGTCTCTTCTTCCAGTTCACGCACCGCGCACACCTCGGGCGACTCGCCCGGGTCTACCAGCCCTGCCGGAACCTCAAGCATCGTCAGATCCGTACCGTAGCGATACTGCTCAACAAAAAGCATTTTTCCGTTTTCATCGATCGCCGCGATGGCGGACGCTCCGTGCTTTTTCAAAATGCACTCACGGATCGCTTCTTTACCGTTGTCAAAGCGGATCTTATCGCGATGAACCTCCATCAGTTTGCCATCAAAAACGGTATTCGATTCCAGCAATGTAAAATTCTTCATTTGGAAACTCCCACGTTATAATTATATTTTTTAGTCGATTTTTTTATGCGCTGCCGCCTCGACAGCGGCTTCGATCGCGGCTCTGAAGCCGTGCTCCTCCAGCGCCATCACGCCACGGATCGTTGTGCCTCCGGGCGAACAGACCGCATCCTTCAGCGCTCCCGGATGTTCTCCGGTCTCGAGCACCATCTTGGCTGCGCCAAGCACTGTCTGCGCCGCCAGCATGGTCGCATCCTTTCGGAACAGGCCTTCGGCGACACCGGCATCCGCCATCGCCTCGATAAGAATGTAGATGTACGCCGGACCGCAGCCGGAAACGCCCATCGCCGCGTCCATCAGGTTTTCATGGATCGGCATCACGCGCCCGGTCGCTTTGAGCAGGCCGATCATATAGTCCTGATCCTCCGCCTTTACCGTCCTTGAGAAGCAGATCGTGTGCATGCCCTCCCGAACCAGCGCCGGCGTGTTCGGCATGATCCGAACGATCGCTGTCTCTGTGCCGAAAGCCGCCTCATAGTAGGCAATGGTTCTTGACGCAACGATCGACGCAATGATCTTGCCGTCTGTCAGGCCTTTCATCTCATCCACGACCGGCTGCAGATACTGCGGCTTCACCGCGAGAAAAACGATATCGGACGCCTTCACAAGCTCCGTGACAGAAGCTTCAGCGATCGCTCCCGCTTTCTCAACGGCGCGATCGGTCGCTTCTTTGGAAATGTCGTAAACGTGCAGAGAGCAGCTGCCCTTCATGCCACTCATCAGGGCATAGCCCATGTTGCCGGCACCGATAAATCCGACGTTTCTCATACGCTCAAGCTGGCAGTCAGGCCAAGCTCCTCCTCATTGGCTTTCAGGATCGGATCGATGTATTCGGTCAGGAAATCCTCCACCTGCGACGGAGCACGGCCGATGAAGTTCTCCGGCTTCACCGCTGCCATCAGCTCTTCCCTTGTCAGCTTGAAGGTGTCATCCGCGAGAATGCGCTCCAAGAGGTCATTGGGCTTGCCTTCCTGCTTGACCTGAGCCGCCGCGGCCATGGAGTGAACGCGCACGCGCTCATGAAGCTCCTGGCGGTCGCCGCCGCGCTTGACCTCTTCCATCAGGATCATCTCGGTCGCCATGAACGGCAGCTCGCTCATCACATGAGCTTCGATGACCTTCGGATAGACAACCATGCCGCTCGTAACGTTCAGCATGATCTGCAGAATGCCGTCCATCGCGAGGAAGCTTTCCGCCACGGCGACACGCTTGTTGGCAGAGTCATCGAGCGTACGCTCAAACCACTGGACCGAAGCCGTCATCGCCGGATCCAGCTCGTTGATCATGACATAGCGGGCCAGCGAG
>ONYR01000148.1 GCA_900322165.1 uncultured Eubacteriales bacterium | reverse complement strand
CTTTTTGTTTGCTTTTCAGACGGCGAGATTGACGACAGAGTCATCTCACAGGAAAAATCGCCCGAATGAGATGACTATTTCGGGTGGCTTTGATGGTGGAGTCATCTCACAGGAAAGAATGGTCCGAATGAGATGACTATTTTGGGGGTCGAATCATCTCACAGGAAAAATTGCCCAAATGAGATGACCTATTTGGTGGGTAAGTCATCTCACAGAGAAATCTACCCAAACGAGATGACCGCATCGAACAATTACGTCATCTCACAGAAAACAATACCCCAAAAAAGATGACAACTCCCAATCCTTGCACACATCCTCCGTCCCAGAAGACAATAAACCCCTACACACCCTCTCGACGAAGCATAAGGAGCAAGGAGAGAGGGTGTGCAGGGGTTATGGCTCTGTGGAAGGATTGGCGATGAATCAGTTCATCTTAAAGTTCACAATATACGTGTCGCCGTAGGTTTCGTCTGCGAAGTATTCGACGTAGACAAAGCCGAAGTCGGTGGCCTCAGCGGGAACTTCGAAGAACATGTGGTAGGTGACGGTTTCGCCGGCCGGAAGCTGGTAGGATTCGGGCATGTCGGTGTCGTAAAGCTCTTCCGGAATGCTGGCGAAGGTGTAGTCGTCTTCGCCGGGACCGTAGGTGAGATAGAAGTCACCGTTGAACATCGGGAGCTCGTCGCCGAAGGTGTTGGTGATCTCAACCGTGACGTCAAGCATCATGTTGCCTTCCGTGACCGTGAATTCGTCGGAGACGATGACGCTCTTGACCGTGAAGTCGAAGAAAACGTTGGACATTTTTCTTCCGATCGTGCCGGTGTAGGTCTGGCCTTCAGAGTCAGTCTCATAGGTGGTGACGCTGGAAGTGCTCGAGTTGCCGATGCTGATGTTGCCGGTGTTGGAGCCGCCGCGGGAGAAGCAGCCGGTGAGGCACATCGCCGTAAGGGCAAGTGTGAGCATGATGACAAGAAACTTTTTCATTGATATTTCCTCCTGAATCTATGTTTAGTTTCTATCTGTATTCATGGTGAATACATCTGAGTCGGAGAGATTATACCATGGGAAGGGGAAAAGGTAAAGGAAAGAGGGCGGAAACGGTACGTTTGGGGTACGGATAGGGGCCCTGCGTTCGCAAATTATTCACAGATTGTCTATTGAAATGTGATAAGCGGATGCTACAATAATTTGTAGCTTACACGGAAAGGCGCTGTTTCGTGTAAATGAGCGAGAGATACAAGTCTTGCCTGATCATACATCAATCTTTGAGAAAGGAGTTTGACTTTGGAAGAAATTAAAACCCCAAAGAAACCGATATTATATTACGCGCTTATTGTTCTGACGATCATGCTGATTCTGAACTTTTTCCTGCTGCCGAAACTGACGCAGCCGAGCTATGAAGAGGTGAGCTACGGAAAGTTCCTGGAGATGGTTGAGAGCGGCGAGATCTCAGAGGTACAGATCGACGGCGATGTGATCTATTTCAAGGACGGAGGCGATCCGGCGAAGTTTTACCGCACCGGACTGATGGATGACCCGGAACTGGTGAACCGTCTGGAGAGCGCCGGAATTACCGAATATTATTCGACGATCGTGGAGCAGACAAGCCCGCTTGTCACGTTTTTGGTCGGTTGGGTGCTGCCGCTGGTGTTCTTTGTCGTTGTCGGACGGCTGCTGATGAATTCGCTGATGAAACGCATGGGCGGCGATGGCTTTGGAGGCAACATGATGACCTTCGGCAAAAGCAATGCGAAGGTCTATGTTCAGTCGACAGACGGTATCCGCTTTGCGGATGTAGCGGGTGAAGATGAGGCGAAGGAGCTGCTGACGGAGATCGTTGATTACCTCCACAATCCGCAGCGCTATGCGGAGATCGGTGCAAATATTCCGAAGGGCGCACTGCTTGTCGGCCCTCCGGGAACCGGTAAGACCCTGCTTGCGAAGGCAGTAGCCGGTGAGGCGAACGTTCCGTTCTTCTCGATCTCCGGTTCAGAATTCGTGGAGATGTTCGTCGGTATGGGCGCCGCGAAGGTGCGTGATTTGTTTAAGCAGGCGAACGAAAAAGCGCCCTGCATTATCTTTATCGATGAGATCGATACGATCGGTAAAAAGCGTGACGGTGTCGGCGCGATCGGCGGCAACGATGAACGCGAACAGACCCTGAACCAGCTGCTGGCAGAGATGGATGGCTTTAACGCGAGCAAGGGTGTTATCATCCTTGGCGCGACCAACCGTCCGGATTCGCTTGACCCGGCGCTGCTGCGTCCGGGCCGGTTTGACCGCCGGATCCCGGTTGAGCTGCCGGATCTGCAGGGCCGTATCGATATCCTGAAGGTTCATGCCCGCAAGGTCAAGATGGGCGACAACGTCGATTTCAGCGTCATCGCGAAGATGGCCGTCGGCGCGAGCGGTGCAGAACTCGCCAACATGATCAACGAAGCCGCGCTGCGAGCCGTGCGCAACGGCCGCAAATACGTCACCCAGAATGATCTGGAGGAAAGCGTGGAGGTCGTTATTGCCGGTTACCAGAAGAAAAACGCGATCCTCAGCGATAACGAAAAGCGCATCGTCGCTTACCATGAGATCGGTCATGCGCTTGTTGCGGCGCTGCAGACGAATTCGGCACCCGTCACGAAGATCACGATCATCCCGCGTACTTCAGGTGCGCTCGGCTACACGATGCAGGTCGATGAGGATGAGCACAACCTCATGAGCAAGACCGAAATCGAGAACAAGATCGCGACGCTGACCGGCGGACGCATCGCGGAGGACCTGATCTTCCATTCGATCACGACCGGCGCTTCGAACGATATCGAGCAGGCTACGAAGCTTGCGAGAGCGATGGTGACCCGGTTCGGTATGACGGAAGAGTTCGGCATGGTGGCACTTGAGACCGTGACCAACCAGTACCTCGGCGGTGACACGTCGCTGGCTTGCTCGCCTGAAACCTCCACGAAGATCGATGAGCTTGTCGTGAAGGTCGTACGGACGCAGTATGAGAAGGCCGAGGGCCTGCTGCGCAGCCACATGCGTGAGCTGAATGCGCTGGCTCAGTTCCTCTACGAACATGAGACTATCACCGGCGAGGAATTCATGGGCCTTTTAAACCAGCTGACAACGGTTGACGTGAAGCCGGCTGCAGAGGAGAGCCCGCTGACACCGACCCCCAGCCTGTTTGACTGAACGGCAGAAAAGAAACAAAGGAAATAAAAGAAAGCCTCGGAGGCAACGTCCGAGGCTTTTTTGTGCAAAAAAAACCGGCGGAACACCACCGGCCAAAAAGGGATATAGACAACAAATCAAAGAGGTAGTCGTAAGTCAATCTCAGGCTTCAAGGCGGAACGCCGTGTCACCTTCGAAGAAGAGCGCGAGCGCGCCGGGACCGACGTGAGAGCCGGTGACGGGCTCGTAGCAGACGAGCATGATCTCCATCTTGTCGGAGATCTTCTTCAGCAGGGAGATGAGGTAATTCGCATCATCCATGCAGTCCGCTTCCGCGATGCCGATCATGGACGGGATCTTGCCTTTTGTCCATTTGGCGAAGCTCTCAGCCATCGCTTCGATCGCTTTCTTTCGGCCTCGCACCTTGCCGCAGCAGACGATGTGACCGTCTTTGTCACCCTTCAGGAGCGGTTTGATGTGAAGCACCATGCCGACCGTAGCGGCCAGGTTGGAGATCCGTCCGGTTCGTTTCAGGTAAACCAGATTATCGACCGTAAAGATCTGGCACATATGATCCGACATCGTGTT
>ONYR01000214.1 GCA_900322165.1 uncultured Eubacteriales bacterium | reverse complement strand
CTGCGCAAGCAAAGACCTGATGAAGCGCCTTCGGGAAGACTGGGGCTTTCAGGGACACTTCGTTTCCGACTGCTGGGCGATCCGGGATTTCCATGAAAACCACAAAGTCACCACGAAGCCGACGGAATCGGTGCAGATGGCCCTCAAAGCCGGATGCGACCTGAACTGCGGCTGCACCTACCAGCACATCCTCAAAGCGCTGGAGGAGGGAATGATCACCGAGGAGGATATCACCAAGTGCTGCGAGCGGCTCTTCACGACCCGCTTCCTGCTTGGCATCCTGGGCAGCGAAGGCAGTGAGTACGATACCATCCCGTATGAGGTGGTGGAATGCGAAGAGCACCTTAAACTGGCTGAGAAAGCAACGCTGGAATCCTGCGTTCTGCTTAAGAACAACGGGCTCCTGCCGCTTGACAAAGAGACCTGCGGAACGATCGGTGTGATCGGGCCCAACGCCAACAGCCGGCGGGTACTCGTCGGAAATTATCACGGCACCGCCTCTCGGTACATTACCGTGCTGGAAGGGATCCAGGACCTGACAGCGGGAACGAACCGAGTCTTGTATTCCGAAGGAAGCGCACTTTCAGAGGAGAGCGTCGAGAGTCAGGCACAGCCCGGGGACCGCATCGCGGAAGCGATCGCCGTTGCAAAAGCAAGCGATACCGTGATCCTGGTCGTGGGATTGGATGAGACGCTCGAAGGGGAGGAGGGCGACACCGGAAACAGCTATTACTCCGGTGATAAAGAAGACCTGCTTCTGCCAAAGCCTCAGCGGCTTCTGATGGAACGTGTGCTGGCTTTGAAAAAGCCAACGGTGGTGGTGCTCCTTTCGGGAAGTTCGATCGATCTGGAACAAGCGGGGGAAGATGCCGACGCGATCCTTCTGGGCTGGTATCCCGGCGCAGGCGGCGGACGGGCCATCGCACAGATCCTGTTTGGCGAGGTCTCTCCGTCCGGAAAGCTCCCGGTCACGTTCTACCGCAATGAAGAGCTCGAGAACCTTCCCGCGTTTACGGATTACTCGATGAAAGGCCGCACGTACCGTTATTACGGCGGCAGGCCGCTGTATCCCTTCGGATACGGTTTGACCTATGGGGACTGCAGATTCACCGGTCTTACGGCCGAGAGCGGGGAAGCGAGCGTTACCGTCAGAAACGATGGGACACGCGGAACCGAAGAAGTCATCGAACTCTACATCCGTGATAACAAAAGTGCGGATGCACCGCCCAATCCGATCCTTTGCGGATTTCAGAGAATCTGGCTTTCCGCGGGAGAGGAGAAGATAGTGCAGATTCCCATCGATCCTTTCGGATTCACTCTCGTGAACGAGGAAGGAGAGAGAGTCAAGGGAAGCGGAAGCTGGACTTTATTTGCCGGCTTTGGCGGACCGGACGAGCGGACCAAAGAACTGACAGGCCGCGAAGCCATGTCGGTTTTGATCTCTGAGTAACTTCAGAGGAACGCTTCGAAGAAGTCGAAGCAAAACAATTTGTAAAAGATATTGGGACTGACTCTCGCCCCGCTGCCTGGACACAGCACGGGAAAAGCCAAATCCCGATTCTTGATAAAAAAAGCCCGAAACATCAAAGGAGGATATCATGAAAAAGATTCTTGCCCTTGCTCTTGTACTTTGCATCGCACTTGGCATGATCGGCTGCAGTGCGTCCGGCAAAAAGGAAGACGGCGAAACTGTCCTGACCATGTGGTGTATCGCTACCGAGAGTGACGCTAACCATGAGGCTTATGAGAAGGCTATCGCCGAGTACGAAGCTGCTCATCCCGGTATCAAAATTGAATGGGAAGCTTTTGAAAACGAGTCTTATAAGACAAAGATCAAGGCCGCTATGAGCGATCCTGAGACCCTTCCGGACATCTTCTTCACCTGGGCCGGTGCTTTCCTTGGCGACTTCGCTGAAGCCGGCGCTGTGTACTGCGTAGACGAAGCTTACAAGCCCTACAAGGATGTTCTTCCTGAGGTCATGCTTGCTAACTCCACTTACGGCGGCAAGCACTACGGCGTTCCGCTGACCTACAACTTTGTCGGTATGTTCGCGAACATGGACCTTCTGGCTGAAGCCGGCTGGGATCATGTTCCGGAAACCTACGAAGACCTGACCGCCTGCTGCGATGCGCTGCTGGCAAAGGGCATCATTCCTTTCGGCTGCGCCGGTAAGGAGACCTGGTGTGTTACCGAGTACCTTGAGCCCATCATCCTGAAGACCATCGGCTACGAAGCTCTTGGCGACGTTTTCAACGGCGATGCTACCTGGAACAACCCCGGTATTGCTTCCGCAGTGGATGTCATGCAGGAAATGATCGACAAGGGTTACTTCGATCCCAACGGCATGGCTCTTGGCAATGATGAAGTTAAGGCAAACTTCCTTGCAGGAAAGACCGCTTTCTATCAGAACGGTACCTGGAACTGCGGCGAAGTCAACGATGCTGACTTCAACGCACAGATCTGCCTGTTCCCCGTTATGGATGCTGAGCATGCCACCTATAACCAGCTGATCGGCGGACCGAACGACAGCCTTGCTGTTTCCGCATACTCCAAGAACAAAGAGCTGGCTGCTGAAGCTGCTTTCGAGCTTGGAAAGAGCATTTGCCACTATGCATACCTGATCGGTTCCGGACTTCCGGCTTGGACGCCTGACTATGATGTCAGCGAAGTTAAGCCCCTCGTCGTTGCTGCCGGTGAGCTGGCTGCCAAGGCCGACGGTATGGTCCTGTTCGGTGACAACGCGATGAGCGCTGACCCGGCGAACACTTACCTGAGCTACGTTGCTAAGGTTTACGGTAAGGAGATCGACGGCGCAGGCTTCATTTCAAGCCTTGCAAAAGACTTACAGTAAGTTTCCAGCCTAAGTAGTCCATCAAACGGCTGCCTGACTGACTAACTGAAAATGAGGCGGCACCTGACAAACTGTCCAGAATTGAAAGGTGTCGCCTCACTTTGTAAAAGAGGAGAGCATTAATCATGAAAAAGATGTACGGTAATAAGCTGCATATTCTGCTTTTTCTTTTACCGGCATTGCTCCTGTTCTGCGGGATCCTGATTGCACCGATCGGCGCTTCCGCATACTACAGCCTGTTCGATTGGAACGGCATGAGCAAAAAAATGACCTTTATCGGTCTTGACAACTATAAAGAAGTCTTTACCAGTATCGACATTGGCTTCCTGAAGGCGCTCCGCAACTCCCTGCTGCTGGCTTTTTTGTCTGTTTTCCTGCAGCTGCCTCTGGCGCTTCTCCTGGCTCTGACGCTGGGCAAGAAGGTGAAAGGCGAGCGCATTTTCCTTTCCGTATACTTTATGCCGGTCCTGATCTCTACGGTTGTTATCGGTCAGCTTTGGCTGAAGATCTACAACCCGGATTACGGTATTCTGAATGTGTTCCTGAGAGCCATCGGCCTGGAAAAATGGGCCAAGATCTGGCTGGGAACCAAAGAGACCGCCCTTGGTGCGGTGTTTGTACCCACACTGTGGCAGTACGTCGGCTATCATATGCTGCTTCTGTATGCGGGCGTTAAGAGCGTTCCGACGGAACTGAGGGAAGCGGCCATGCTTGATGGTGCCACAGACTGGCAGGTCAACCGCTATATCGTCCTGCCTTACATCAAGCCGATCATTCGAATCAGCGTCATCTTTGCGGTTACCGGTTCGCTGAAATCGTTCGACTTGATCTACGTTTTGACAAATGGAGGTCCTCTGCGCGCTACCCAGGTGCCGAGTACCTTAATGATAGAAATGCTTTTCCTGCGCAACCGTTTCGGTATGGGCAGTGCGATCGCTGTTCTTCTGATCGTCCTGTGCTTCTTCTTTGCACTTGTGATCAGTGCGCTGTTCAGACAGGAGGATTAATGCCATGAGAAATAACTCCAAAGCAGCACGCATATTCATTTATGCCGGACTGATCCTCTGGCTTCTTGTCAACCTGTTCCCCGTTTACTGGATGTTTACCTTCTCTCTGAAAAACAACGCAGAGATCTTTGGTGAGAATGTCATTGGCCTTCCGCAGCATTGGCTGTGGTCCAACTATACCAGTGCCATGAAAACCGGTAAAATGGGCGTCTACTTTATGAACAGTGTCATCGTTGCTGTTGCGACGATCCTCATTACACTGGTCGCGGCCGTTATGGCTACCTTTGCGCTTACCCGTCTTGTCTGGAAGCGCCGCAAAGCGCTGAACAAGTTCTTCATGCT
>ONYR01000073.1 GCA_900322165.1 uncultured Eubacteriales bacterium | reverse complement strand
TCACCAGCGCCAAAACCCATACTGCCAGTAGAAAATAAAATAGAATATCCGTATTAGCAGGTTCTTCCCCTGCCGTCGATGATCTCGTATAATGAGGACAGATATAGACAAGGGAGGCTGGCAGAATGAAATTATCACTTTCCGAAAACATACGTTTATTTCGCAAGCAGCGTAAGCTGACGCAGGAAAAACTGGCTGAAGCGCTTGGAGTCACGGTAGGCGCTGTCTATAAGTGGGAATCCGGGCAATCGCAGCCGGAATTGAATCTTCTTGTTGAAATGGCTGATTTCTTTGATACATCCGTTGACGTGTTGCTCGGCTACCAAATGAAGAACAACAGCCTGGAATCAGCGAAGGACCGGATCACGGCCTACTGCCGGACACTCGACCCGGAAGCTTTGAGGGAAGCGGAGAAACTCCTTGCCAAATATCCTCATTCTTTCAAAGTCGTGTACAGCTGCGCCTCGATCTACCTTGTCTTCGGAAGCGCCGATCATGATCCCAGCTGGCTCACGCGTTCTCTGGAGCTGTTCGAACAATCCAGAGTACTGATTTCTCAGAATGATAATCCGGAAATCACTGAGGCTACGATCTGCGGAAACATGTCCATGGCCTACCACCTCCTTGGAAAAAAGGAGAAAAGCATCGATCTTCTCAAGCAAAATAACGCCAACGGCATTTTTAACAGTCAGATCGGCGCGATGCTCTCCATTTTTGCGGATGCACCGGAAGAAGCCGTTCCCTATATCTCAGACGCACTCACCGAAGGAATCAGCATCCTGATCTCGGTGATCATCGGTTTCGTGTTTGTCTTTCGTGCCCGAAAGGACTGGAACTCCGCTGTGGAAATACTACGATGGGGTGTCAGCTTGTTAAACGGAATTACAACGACAGCCGATCCGGATATACTGGAAAAGGTACACGCCGAGTTATTGATGCTGATGGCCTATGCACAGGAAAAGCAAGGAGCGAAAGAAGCCTCCGCCGCTTCTTTGCGGGAAGCTGCAGCGATCGCTCATCATTTTGATTCCAGTCCGGACTACAGCGCGAAAACCATGCGGTTTGTCGAAAACCTGGAGCAGCATTTGTTTTACGATGTGCTCGGCGCGACGGCTTCGGGAAGCATTGACGAATTGATCCGGCTGCTGCGGGATGAGCCGTTTGCCGACCGGTGGAAGGAGCTGGTAAAGAATGAGTAACAAAGCAGAAAAGATAAACAATGTGTTTCTCAACCGGAACTTTCGCCTGGTCTTTTTCGGCGCCTTGGTGTCGGACCTAGGCGCAACGCTCTACAGCTTTGCCGTCAGCTTTTATATCCTTGAGATCAGCGGCAACAACGCCTTTCTTCAGGGGCTGTACCTGGCGCTTTGCGGGATCGCGGTTCTTCTTTTCACCCTCGTAGGCGGTGTGCTGGGTGACCGCGTGAGTAAGTCAAAGATCATGTATGTCTGCGATTATCTGAAGGGCGGCATGATCCTGCTGGCAACCCTTTTGATGCTGCTGTTTCCCTCCGCGGCTGCTCAGCTCGTGATCCTGTTTGTCCTGGGTATTCTCGGCAATATGGTCAGCGGTGTATTCGCTCCCGCTGCCGGGGCGCTCTTCCCCGACATCATCAAGGAGGAACAGCTGCAGCAGGCGA
This sequence comes from uncultured Eubacteriales bacterium, assembly GCA_900322165.1. Lineage (GTDB taxonomy): Bacteria > Bacillota > Clostridia > Lachnospirales > Bianqueaceae > RUG760. The sequence continues at coordinate 2,138 of ONYR01000073.1, read as the reverse complement.
ACGCGTATTTTACCATGAAAAACGCGCTGCAGGGCATTCTGGGGATCATCCTCGCCGGCATCCTCTACGCTCTCCTTCCGATCCACGCCTTGTTTCTCCTTGTCGGCGCGTGCTATCTTGCTTCCGGCATTTCGGAAATGATGATTCGTTATGAATTCCATCCGTCACCGGAACGTCTGACCATGAAGAGAGCCTTCCGCGATCTGGCGGACGGTTTCCGCTACCTCACGGATCAAAAAGCACTCCTCGCCATGCTTGCCGCGATCCTGTTTATCAATTTCTTCTTCGTGCCGCTTTCCGGCAACTTTTTACCCTATTTCGTCAAGACCGGTCTGGCCGAAGCCCCCTCCTATCTGTTCGACAACTTCCTGACGCCGGAGCAATGGTCCTCTGCCTTCGAGGTCTGTGTTGGAATCAGTACACTGATCGGCGCAGCGATTCTGAGCGGACGGGAGCAGGCGGATCACTGCGGAAAGAAGGTCGCCGGGCTTCTCTGCGCCATCGCGGCTGTGCTGATCCTCCTTACGATCGGCTATGTGGTTTGGGTGGATCGCAGCTCACAGATCAACGTCTTTCTTATCAGCCTCAGTCTGGGCTTCTTTGCCATCGGCTTTCTCGTTACCGGCATCAACATCCCCATCAGCACACTGATCATGCGTGTCGTTGATAAAGACAAGCTGAGCAAAGTCAACAGCCTGACCAGTATCGGCTCTCAGGGAATGATCCCCATTGCCTCGGTGCTTGCCGGAGGGATCCTGAAAGTTTTCGGCAGCTCTGCTCTGCTGGCTTTCTGCTCGCTGGGCTTCACGGTGACCGCCGTTGCCATGCTGTTTAACCCACACATCCGCGAACTGTGATTTCTATCTATCGGGTGTTTGGGGCATCTCACAAGGAAAATCGGCTGGATGAGATGACTGGCTCGCTGTCGGAGTCATCTCATAGAGAAAAAAATGCCCGAATGAGATGACTGGCTGGATGCTTGAATCATCTCACAGGGGAAAATGCCTGTATGAGATGACTGGTTTAGGTGTTCGAGTCATCTCACAGAGAAAACCACTCGAATGAGATGACCGCCTCAGGCATTTCAGGTTTTCGAGTCATCTCACAGAGAAAAATGCCCGAATGAGATGACCGCCCCAGGCATTCGGGTCATCTCACAGAGAAAAACACCCGAATAAGATGACTGCCCCGGGCATTTCAGGTTTTCGAGTCATCTCACAGAGAACAAACGCTCAAATGAGGTGACTGCCACGCTTTCGAGTCATCTCACAGAGAAAAATGCCCGAATGAGATGACTGCCTCAGAAATTGGAGTCATCCAACAGGGCTTACACTTTGTTTTGCCCTGATGCGCTCATGCAAAAAATACCCTCCCTACCAGTTATCCGGTAAGGAGGGTATTTTTCCATTTCGGGTATTTTTTAGGCTTTTACACTTTCCTTCTCTTTCACCAGGTCGTAGAGCATGTTGCATTTCCATGCGTGGCAATGCTCGCCGGTGAGGCCGTAGAAGGTGTTGTCGTGCGTGAACAAGGCGGTTTTGCCGTAGTACAGACCACTCATGGCGGGCATTTCCGCAAACGGAAATACGTAGTCGCCCATCTCGATCCGGTCTTTGTAGATCTCCGCAGTGCCGGACATCAGGTCGATCTGCTTGTGGTCACGCGTAATCTGGAAGAGCTTGACGTCCGTCTCCGTGAAGAGATGTTCATTGTCTGCCTTCCCACGCATCTCTTCCTTAAAGCTGTCGACGACCCATGCGCCGAAGTCGCGCACATTGTCATAGGGGAAATCGCCGTGAATGAAACCGTACTCATCGAGCGTTGCCTTCTTGCCGCAGCGAACGCAGTGGAACTCATTGCCTTGGCTTTCCATCGAATCGTACGCAAGGCAGTTCGGGCAGTGGATCAGGTAATTTTCGATACCCTCCGCGAGCCCCTCGCCTACGTACGGATTCATGAGCTTTTTCTGCGTCTCATAAGCGTCCTCGTGAAGGTCAGCGTTAATGATGTCGGTGACTTCCTGATCCGTCATCTTCGCGATCTCTTCCGGATTAATGATATGCATGATCTTGCCTTGAAGCTTTCCGGTACGGAAATGATAAGCCCATCTGGGCGCGACAAAGTATCCGCCGATGATG
>ONYR01000091.1 GCA_900322165.1 uncultured Eubacteriales bacterium | reverse complement strand
TTATGGATCTCTGCGCTGAACATGCCTCGCGCGCGATCCGCCAGATTGTGCGCCTCATCGACAAGCAGCACAAACTCCTGCTTTTTCCCGGTCTGGAAGAAGCGACGGAGCGAGGCCGTCGGATCGAACGCATAGTTATAATCACAAACGATCAGGTCGCACCAGCTTGCCAGATCCAGCGACAGCTCATACGGACAGACCTGATGGATCCGAGCGATCTGCTGAATATCGTCCGAATCAAAAAGATCCTTCACCTTCAAAGAGGAAAGCACCGCCTCGTTGATCCGGTCATAATGTCCCTTCGCGTAGGGGCAGTCCTTCGGATTGCAGGCACGCTTTTCAAGAAAACAGATGCGATCCTTCGCGGTGATCCGCACCGTTTTCAGCTTCACCCCTTCTCCCGCAAGAATCTCCTCCGCCCTCAGCACCGCTTCCTGCGTCACATTTTTCGCGGTCAGGTAGAACAGCTTTTCCGCCTTCTCCTCGCCCATCTGCTTCAGGGACGGGAACAAGGCCGACATGGTCTTGCCGATTCCGGTCGGGGCCTGGAGGAATACTTTCTTTTCATCCTCGATCGTATGGTACACGTAGGCCGCCATCGTGCGCTGCCCCTGGCGGTACGACTCGAACGGAAACGCCATCTGACTGAGCGAGGTGTTCCGCGTCTCATCCCACTCCACTTTCCACCTTAGGAAAGCCGCGTACCTGGCGACAAGATCTTTATACCACGCATCTATCTCCTGTGCCGTGTACAGGCGGTAGAGGTACATGACCTCCTCGCTTTCGACGTGAATGTAAGAAAGCCTCACCGCGATCTTCTCAAGGCTTTCGTCCTCCGCCAGATAATGCGCGTAGCACATGGCCTGATAAAAATGGAGCGGATAGGTATTCGTATCGATATATTTCAGGGGCATCTCGACCGACTTGATCTCATCGATGACCCTGCATTTCTCGGGGAGCTTCTCAAAATCATCCTCGACCGGCTCTTCCCGGTTTTCGCGGCGCTCCTTCTCCTGAAACACGCGCCCGGGATCAAGCGTGAAGATCCCATCCGCACGTCCCTCGACCTTCAGAAACGCGAACGCTTCCCCGTCCTCCTTATGGAGGACGTCCTTTCGACCAAGGACGTCCTCCCTTCGAAGGACATGGGTCCGCTCCATCGGGACTTCCTTTTCATATCCCATATCTTCCGCTTTCTGAAGCTTCTGATGAAGTCTCGTCCCCCTCAGCGCCCGCTCATTGGCTTTGATACTGCCGCTCATCGAGCTGACAATGTCACCGCTCGCGAGCATCTCTTCGACAAGCGAGCGGACCGAGATCGTAAACGTCTTCAAAATCCCTTTCATTCCGCTTCGCCCTGCGCGCGATCCTCCTCGGCCTTCTTCACCCGCATCTCATCCACATGCGCGAGGGCATCCTCCACGATCTCCTCCGGATAGCCCAGATAATCCAGAATCCGAATTCCGTTCGGCGACTCCAGCGGACCCGGCTTGATGAGGTAATCAAACTCAAGGCTGTCCTTCGAGACCTTTTCCTCGAAGTGATATTGGTCGTAGCGATCCGCGATATTTTTCGTAATGTCCTGATCGTGGGTCGCAACCACCACCAGGCAGTTATGTTTCGACAGATACTCGAGCAGCGCTGACGCTCCGGCCACACGTTCCATCGGGTTCGTGCCGCGGAAGATCTCATCGATCAACAGCAGGCTGCAGCGCTCGTCCTCCACAATGTTGACCATGCGCAGCAGCGCGGTCGCCTCGGCCATGTAATAGCTCTTGCCCTCGTCAAGATCATCCTCGGGGCTGATCGACGTGACAATGTTGAACATCGAGGCCTCGTAGCGTTTCGCCATGACCATGTAAAACGTTTGTGCCAGTACGGCGTTAAGTCCAAGCGTGCGGAGGAACGTCGATTTACCGGACATGTTCGATCCGGTAATGACAACGTTTTTGTTTTCGATCGTGATATCGTTGCAGACCGGGCTGACAAGACCCGGATGACCGATCGACTCGGCCCGGAGCACCCCGTCCTCCTCAAGGAACCGGGGCTTCGAGCAGTAACGCAGACCGCGTCTGAATGACGCGACCGACTGGAACGCATCCAACTCGCCAAGGCGCCGGTACACCATGCGCAGCGCCGGTGAGAGCTCCGTCAGATAGCGGCTGCAGCGAATGTAGGCGCGCTCTTCCGAAAGCGTCAGAATCTCAATATATGCCGAAATTCCGGCCGTGTCGAGAAGACCCGCGCCCGCCCCTGCGGAGAGTGCCCGGTTCTTCTTGATGATCACACCGCACTTATCAACCGCTTTTTCAAAGAAATCGTTGTAATGATCGTCCAGCTCCGGATAGCCCAGCTTCGCGATATCCCGCGCCGCAACAAGCATGCGCGCCACGTAGCGGATGCCGGGAAGGCTCTGCTCGGTCTCTTTCGAAAACGTGTTGTGAATGTACATGTT
>ONYR01000070.1 GCA_900322165.1 uncultured Eubacteriales bacterium | reverse complement strand
GGATCGTTCTCATCCGCGGCTTTGAAGACCGCAAGGCCGTTCAGCCCGCCGCGCTTCTTGCGCTTCTGGGCGAGAATGCTCTCCGGATGAGCCGCAGCCGCTGCATTGCCCATACGGATCAGCGCCGTCGCCGAGGCATAAACCTCCCAGCATCCGAGACGTCCGCAGTTGCAGGGCTCGCCGCCGCTCATAATGACCATATGGCCGACTTCAGCACCGGCATTGTTGATACCGTCGTACACCTTGCCGTCGAGGATGATACCCCCGCCGACACCGGTCCCGAGGGTTACAAGGATCGCATCCTTTGCACCCTTCGCCGCGCCGAACAGGGTCTCGCCAAGCGCTGCGACATTTGCGTCGTTGTCGATCTTGACCGGTACCGGAATGAGCTTCTCCATCGCGTCTCTGAGCGGGACATTGTGCCAGAACAGATTGTTGGAGAAAAGGATCATACCGGTCTCTTTCTGCGGCGTACCGGGACTGCCGATACCGATCTGCTCGATATCCGAAACCTCAAGTCCGGCTTCCTTAACCAGATCAAGCACAAGCTTGGCCATATCGTTGACCACTTCCTGCCAGGGACGTTCTGCCCCGGTCGGAGCACTCTTTTTCAGGACGATCTGTCCTTCTTCGTTGACAAGACCAACCGCAATGTTGGTACCGCCAAGATCAATACCGACTCTCATAATGCTTACCCCAAAATCTGAAGATATACCGCTCTTCCTTCAAGACCGACTGTCTCGCCGGCAGCAGGAAGAAGAATGGTGTCTCCCTTACGGAACGGAATGCCGTCGATCTTACCGCTGCCCTCGACGATCATGACGATCTGGAAGCGGTCGGTCGTTACGGCGATCTCCTGCATGCCGCGAAGATTGCGGCGATACACCTGGAAATACGGACAGACGATGCCTTCATCGATGTTCTCGTGCGGATCCTCGGAAACCTTGCTGAAATTCAGTACTTCCTTCGCTTTTTCAAGATGAAGCGGTCTGGGATTTCCGTCAAGTCCTGCACGGTTGTAATCATAAATGCGGTAGGTCGTATCGCTGTTTTGCTGGATCTCCGCCAGGATCACACCGCCGCAGAGAGAATGCAGCGTACCGGCAGGAATCAGGAACGCATCGCCCTTCTTTACCGGAACATAGTTCAGATAATTCTCGAGCACGCCGTTTTCGATCGCGGCATCGAGTGTTTCCGGATCCATATCGCGTTCAAATCCGTAAACGATCTGCGCATCGGGTTCGGCATCCATCACATACCACATTTCGGTCTTGCCGCGGCCCTGAGGTCCCTCCAGAACGGGAGCCTGTTCATCATTGGGATGAACCTGGATCGAAAGATCGTCCTCCGCGTCGATGATTTTAACGAGCAGCGGGAAACGGTAAGCGCCCTTCCCCATAAAGGAATAACCGAGAATTTCGACCGGATTGGTCTCCAGTGCCTCAGCAAGAGTCTTTCCGGCAAGCCGGCCGTTTCGAATCGTACTGTTGCCGTTTTCTCTGGCGGCAATTTCCCAGGATTCACCCGTATGGGCAGAAGGAATCTTTTTGCCGAAAATACTCATGATTCCGGTACCGCCCCAGACGGTCTCTTTAAACTCCGGATCCATGAACATCGGTTCCCATGTTTTCATACAGCGCCTCCTTGTTACCATAACCGTGCCGGCATAAACCGGCTGGACAAAAGCAAGATCAGTACTTGATGACCGACTGCACGTTGTAGTCCTTCAGCAGCTCGCGGCCGTTCAAAGCTTCCAGCTCGATCATGAAGCTCATGCAGACGACCTTCGCGCCCATCTCCTCAACGAGCTCGCAGATCGCTTTGCTGGTACCGCCGGTCGCGATCAGATCATCAACAACGACAACACGGTCACCCGGCTTCAGGGCGTCCGCGTGAATCTCAAGGGTGTTGGAACCGTATTCCAGGTCATACTTTTTGGAAATGACCTTGCACGGAAGCTTACCGGGCTTACGCACCGGGATAAAGCCTTTGTGCATCGCATAAGCGACCGGAACGCCAAAGATGAAACCGCGGGACTCCGGGCCAAGGACATAATCAAATTCGATATCCTTAAGCTGATCGCAGATCTGCTTGATGGCTTCATTCAAAGCGTCGGCATCCTTCAGAACAGGGGTAATATCGCGGAAAAGAATTCCTTCCTGCGGGAAATCCGGAACGTCACGAACAATCTTGGTAAGATCCATAAGACAAAGCCTCCATAAGTCATAGAATACGGCAAATGCCGGGCGGACATACTTCTAAACTATTATAGCAGAGTTTTAGGCGTTTGAAAATAACAAAATTCGGATGAAAATGCATCCGCGCCTTTAGCGTCCTGCAAATTTATCCATGGGAAGGACGCAGATGTTTCACGATCAGCTGCATTTCTTCCCCGTTGAAATCATTGACCGATGCCTGATAAAGAACATCAGCCATGATCGCCCTGCTCAGCCTCTCGCCTTGCAGCACGCGGAGCGCATCCGCTCTGCCGATGGCATCCTCCAGGAACGATTCCATCAAGTCCCTGTCAAAGCTGATCATCTGGTACACGCCATGCTCGCATTCGAAGGTGAGACGAAAGGCGTTCATACGTCTTCCGAAGACAGAAAAACCGATGAGCCGCTGGTTTTTGGCGGCCAGAAGCGGACGCGGATTCTTGACTCCGAACGGCCCGAGCTTATCGAGCTGCTTTGTCAGATCCAGCGTCATCAGAGACGGATCCATCGTGGAATCAATATAGACGATCGGAATGAAATCTTCATCCTTGAGCGTGCAGGTGCGGTTGAGCGCTTCGCGCATCCCCTCCGCCGCCTCCGCCTCATGCCCCTCTTCACAGCGAAGGGTAAAGCCTGCCGCCATCGCATGCCCGCCGAATTTGACGAACAGCTCCGGGCAGCGGTTCATGGATTCAAACATGGAATAGGCCTCGATCGAGCGGCCGGAGCCCTTCAATCCATCCTGAGAACGCGTAATGACAAACACCGGCTTCCCGGTCTTTTCACGCACTTTACCGGCAACAAGTCCGGCAATGCTCTCATGGAGTTCAGGCAGATAGAGAACGACGACCTTGTCGTCCGGATGCTCCTCCACCTGTTTTAATCCTTCCTCGATGCCCTGATCCGTCATGTACTGACGGGTCTTGTTCAGCGCATTCATCTCGCCGGCCAGCATGGTTGCCACGGGCTGAGACGTTGTGATCATGGCTTCGAAGAAATGATTCTGCGAACCGAGGCGTCCGCCCGCGTTGATCATCGGACCGATCGTGAAACCGGCTGCGTAGACGTCAAGATGTTTGATCGACGCCGTTTTGATCATGGCACGGATGCCTTCGGTCGGATACTTCTCCAGTGCACGAAGGCCCTGATGCACCAGCTTTCGGTTTTCGTGCGTGAGCGGCATGACATCACAGACGGTTCCAAGCGCCGCATAGCCCATCAGCTGCTTCATCAGGACAGAATCTGCTTCTTCGCTTTTGAAGCGGCTGACCATGTACCGAATCAGCTGCAGCGCGACAAACGCTCCGCAGATCTCCTTCTGAGGGGAAGGATCCTCAGCGCGGTGAGGGTTCACCACGGCATCGGCTTCAGGAATTCGATCCCCGTTTTCCAGTGTCGTTTCGATCGCGTGATGGTCGGTGATGACCATCGGAATGCCCTTGGCTTTCAGAAAAGCGGCTGTGTCAAACTCGCGGATCCCGTTATCACAGGTCATAACGATCTGGCATCCTTCTTCGACAACTTCACGCGCGATCTCTACAGAGAATCCGTAACCATCGGTGATACGCTCGGGAATGCGGACATGGATGTCCCCCGCAGGATACAGGAGCTTCAGGCCAAGGTACAGAATCGAAGAAGAAGTCATGCCATCGACATCATAGTCACCGATGATAAACAGCTTCTCCCCTCTGTCCAGATGCGTTTTAAGCAGCTCTGCGGCAAGCGGGAGGTCGGTCATCACCGAGGGATCAAACAGCTCCCCGTCCCGATCCAGGAACGAGGTGACGTCTTCACTTTCAAGCCGTCCGGCCAGGACGCGGGCAATCAGAAACGGCAGGCCGTACGCCTCCATTAAAGGCTTTGCCCGCCCGCCGCGGACGATCCACTTCTCTTTTGGCAGCGTAATTGAGGCTGACATAGCGGCTCCTCACAGACGAATTTGACAACAGGAAAAGGAACAGATCAAACCGGTTCCGGGCACTTAAACGTTCTTGTGAATGGCTTTTTCAAGCATGTACCAGATCGGGCTCGCGATGAAGATCGAGGAATAGGTACCGGCGACAAGTCCGACAAGCAGCGGAAGCGCAAACCAGCGGATCGACTGCACGCCAAGCAGGAACAGCAGGAAGACCGTGATGATCGTCGTAAACGAGCTGGCCAGAGAACGGCCAAGCGTCTGACGGATGCTCTCATCGCAGAGCTGAACGTTCTGATTGCGGCGGAAATAGCCGCGGTTCTCACGGATACGGTCGAAGACAACGATCGTATTGTTGATCGAATAGCCGACGATCGTCAGCAGCGCGACGATAAAGGTATTGTTGACCGGGATCTGGAACAGCGTATACACCGCGATCATGACAAGAATATCGTGGATCAGCGGGATCAGCGCGCCAAGACCGAACGAAATGTTGTGAAAACGAATCGTGATATACAGCAGGATCAGCGCAGCCGTGATGATCGTGGAGATCGCAGCTGCACGCTTCATCTCGCCGCTGATCACAGGACTGATGGTCGACTGCTCGATCAGATCGGTCTTTCCGTCTTTGTCGAGTCCGTATTTTTCGGCAATCGTTTCGTACAGTTCAGTGATCTTATCCGTAGAGATCTGCTTTACTATGATGGAGATCTGCGTTTCTCCGCCGCTGCCGCTCACCGACTGCACCTGAGGATTCTGATCCCCGGAAACTGTAGTGGCGATGGATT
>ONYR01000255.1 GCA_900322165.1 uncultured Eubacteriales bacterium | reverse complement strand
GTGGAGATGTAGCCGCCAAGGGAGAGCACCAGACCGGTAACGTAAGCACCGAGTGCGGCACCGGCTTTGGAAGCGAAGTTGGCAAGCGAGCTGGAAGAAGCTTCCATACGCTGCAGGCCCATCATCTCGTTGTAGTTACAGATGTTCATAACGAACAGGATACCGTAGTAAGCAATCGGCAGGGTAGCGAGCGTGCCAAGCAGGTAGCCGGCAAGGACACCGGGAACAAACGCGCCGGAGAAGAAGCAGATGACGTAGCCGACGATACCGATCACGGAGAACAGGGCGAGCATCTTGCCAAGGCCGCCGACCTTCTTCATGACGACCGGGAAGACCAGCATCAGAGGAAGCAGCACGACACCGAAGACGGACAGAAGGCCGAGCTGAGCGGTGTTGCCGACGACGTACTTGAAGTAGTAGGAACCGACAGCCAGGTTGGTGATGATGTTGTAGGACAGCATGATCAGGGCGTAATACCAGACATACTTGTTCTTCGAGAAGAGCGTTTTGATCTCGCCCAGACGGATGGGTTCCTGGTTGGAGCCGGCTTCGACGTTCGGATCTTCCTTGCAGAGGAAGAAACGAAGCAGACCGATCAGGGTCGCGGGGATCATGATGACAAGGATCAGACGGGTCCATCCGCCGGAAGAGGTCGCAAGGCGAGCCATCAGGACCGGGAAGAGGGAGCTGACGATGATGGAACCGAACATCGTAACGATACCGCCGTAGGAAGCAACCTTCTTCAGCAGCACAGGGTTATTGGAGAAGTGGGAGATCGTGTACGGGTTCGCAGCCGCCAGGCGGAGCGTGGAGAAAATGGAGAACGTGAAGGTGTACATGCAGAAGATCCAGATGTACTTGATGACGTTGGACCATGCCGGACTGCAGCTGAACAGAAGGACCGTGCAGAGCGTCATGCCGATGATGGCCGGCTCATAGGTACGGCCGCGGCCGAGCTTGGTCTTGGTGTTGTCGACAAGGATGCCGGCAAACAGGTCGGTGAATGCGTCAACGATCTTACTGGCAAGGAGCAGAACACCGACGGTGCGGACATCGATGCCAAGCGTATCGCTGGCGTAAATGGAAAGGTAGTTCAGAACGATGACATTGACCCATGCCGATGAGATATCGGAACTCTTGAACGCCAGAAGGCGGCCGAAACTCAGGTGGTTCGGGTTTTTGGCTTTTGCTTGTTTGGCCATTTTCTCTTCTCCCTCTTCAATTGTATAAACATGATGTGGCATGAACAGCCTGTAAGACGATTGTAATAGGGAATAGGCAGGGTGGAAAGCAAAGATATTGATATTGATGCAATAAAATTGTTGTCTTTGCAGAGGAGAACAAAAATATTGTACTAAGATCAAAATCATTGTATTATGAGGAAGGGAGGTGTACAGAATGGAGAAATATACGGAAGCTTTAGAGGTTTTTCTGGAGGCTTTGACGTGCGAACCATCGGTCTATCACTGGCAGTTCGAAAAAACCGGACAGCTCCTGATGACCAACTGCCCGCTCGGGCTGGTGCAAAAGATTTTTGAATCGGTTGGCTGTCATGGATACATGATGGAGTACAGCACGAATCATAATAAACCGCTCATCCTCTCAGCGGAGCTTGGCATCATGTGGGGAGCCTGTTTTTCGGAAGAGCGGATCATCGTGATCGGACCGATCTACAACGCCGAGGTGAGTCTTGAACGGATCAGGCGGGCGATCGATGGAATCGCGATGCTCGGCAGTGTGCGTGAAAAGCTGATGGATGTATTACAAAACGTCCCGATCGTTTCGATTACCACGTTTTTTCAGTATGTCATTTTGCTGAACTATTTTCTAAACGGAGAAAAAGTGGGGCGGCAGGACATTGCCTTTCAGCAGCGAGTTACGAAAGCGGAAGAAAAAGGGCATCAGGAAAAGAAGGATCGGCACCAGATCTGGATGGTCGAACAGGCACTTTTGGAACATATTCGTAAGGGTGACATCAATTACAGGGACACGATGGCCAGAGCCAGCCTTGTCAGTCAGGG
>ONYR01000076.1 GCA_900322165.1 uncultured Eubacteriales bacterium | reverse complement strand
TGTGTGTATGAATTGATAATAATTGTCTGCTACCATGTTGACATTTAAGACAGGCTAAAAGGGGAACAGGTTCATGATTGAACAGTTTAGGGAACAGTTCCGTGAGGCGTTGAAGGAATTTCGCGTGGAAATCGCAGAGAATCCGACGCTTCTCTCACTGCTGGATCCGTTTTACGGTATGCTCGACGCAAACGTCTATCAAAATTGGAAGAATGCCTTTGATATGCGGTATGTCGAGGTTGGCAATCTCATCAAGGCGATGGGCGCGAGGGAAGATACGGACGTTTTAAATGAACTGGCAGTGGATTTTATCGGGGAAGGGTACGACTGCGCGGCTAGCCGTGACTTTGATGAAGGAAGGGTGCAGTCTCAGCTGAACCTTCTCGAAGCGATCACCGAAGGAAAAATGGAGACCTTGATTCAAGTGATGAAATCGGGGGAAAACGATAACAACGGAGCTGAAAGGGAAGAGCCCTGACGGCTCTTTTTGTTTGGTTGCAAAAAAGCCCGAAAAGGAATACAATAATTGCACTTATCCTTATGAACGGATGCAATGATCTGGCAGGAGTTGAAATATGAAAATTGTAGTAGTCGGATGCGGTAAGATCGGAACAGCGATCATCGGTTCTCTCGTTGCGGAGGGACACGATGTGACGGCGGTGGATATCGATGCCGAGGTGATTTCCGGAATTACTGATCAGTACGATGTCATGACGGTTCAGGGAAACGGAGTCGACTGTGACACGCTGACTGAGGCCGGAGTGGCGGATGCAAGGCTGTTTATCTCGGTAACCCCGGCCGATGAAGTCAATATTCTGAGCTGTTTTCTCGCCCGGCGTATGGGTGCGCATCATACGGTTGCGCGGATCGAGGATCCGAACTGCTCTGACCGTGAGCTCGCGTTTATCAAGCAGCAGACGAACGTGTCGATGTTCTTGAAGCCGGCTCAGCTGATGGCCGGGGAGCTTCTGAACCGTCTGCAGCTGCCGTCCGGAGTACACGCAGAGTACTTCGCGAGACGCACGTTTGAGATGATCGAAGTCCGTCTGCGTGCGGATTCTCACCTGAACGGGATCAGCCTGACGGAGATGCGTAAAAAGTACAGAGGCCGGTACCTTGTCTGCGCGGTCGCGCGTGGGGAAGAGGTCGTGATCCCGAATGGTACTTTTGTGCTGAAGGGCGGAGACCGAGTGATGCTGACTGCCTCTCCGAATGAGATCGACAAACTGCTGAAAAATCTGGGCTACAAAGCCGCGGCTTCTCAGAGCGTCATGATCCTTGGTGGCAGCCATACCGCCTATCAGCTTGGCAAGCTTTTGATCGATCTTGGCGCGAAGGTCAAGATCATTGAGCAGGACCGCCCGCGCTGCCGAGTGCTGTGTGAAGCACTGCCGAAGGCTGTGATTATCAATGGTGACGGAACGCAGGGAGAGCTGCTGCGCGAGGAAGGCCTGCTTTCGACCGATGCGTTTGTGACGCTGACCGGCATGGACGAAGAGAACCTCCTGATGTCGATCTTTGCAAGCAAAAACAAGGTTCCGCGGACGATCTGCAAGATCGACCGTTCCGACTTTACCGATCTCGCGGAGTCGCTCGGGGTAGAGGAATATGTCTCGCCGAAACGCATGATCTCGGATGTGGTGATTCGCTATGCTCGCGCGATCGAGAATTCGGTGGGCAGCAACGTGGAGACGCTCTATCGCATTCTGGATGGGCGTGTCGAAGCGCTTGAATTTAACGTGCGTCCGGGCTTTAAGTATGACAAGATGCCCTTGATGGAGCTGAGACCGAAGATGAAGCCGAACATCCTGATCGGCGGTATCCTGCGCGACACGGAGGTTATCATCCCCGGAGGCAACGACTGGATCCAGGTGGGCGATCGGGTCATCGTTCTGGCTGCGGATCAGCAGCTGTACGATCTGTCGGATATCGCGGCGGAGGGTTAAAATGAACCGTCGGATGATTTTTTACATGATCGGTCAGGTCATGCTGATCCTTGCCGGTCTGATGGTGCTGCCGCTCGCGGTGTCGCTGATCTACCGGGAAAGCTGCTACTCGGCCTTTCTGATGACGATCGGAATCGCGCTGCTTGTCGGGCTATTAATGATGTTCCTCAGCAAACCCGAAAGTAAAGTGATCTATGCGAAGGAAGGGTTTGTCATTGTCGCGCTGAGCTGGATCATTCTCTCGGCGATCGGCGCGCTGCCGTTTGTAATTACAGGCGAAATTCCGTCTTTTGTGGATGCGTATTTTGAGATCGTCAGCGGCTTTACGACGACCGGCGCGTCGATCCTGACCGATATCGAGGCGATGAGCAAGGGCCTCTTGTTCTGGCGCAGCTTTACGCACTGGATCGGCGGCATGGGCGTGATCGTGTTTGTTATGGCGATCGTCCCGCAGCAGAATGACCGCAACATGCATGTCATGAGGGCGGAGGTGCCCGGCCCGACCGTCGGTAAGATGGTGCCGAGGCTCCGCGATACCGCGCGCATGCTCTATATTCTGTATATCGGGCTTGGCGTGATCGAGACGATCCTGCTGCTTTGCGGCGGGATGAGCCTGTATGAGTCGCTTGTCCACATGTTCGGTACGGCCGGTACCGGCGGCTTCGGTGTGCGCGGTGACAGCATCGCCTCGTACAACGGCTACCTTCAGTGGGTCATTACGATCTTTATGATGCTGTTCGGCATCAACTTTAACCTGTATTACATGATCGTGCGCAAGCACCCGAAGGAGGCGCTGCGCTCGGAGGAAATGCACTATTTCGTTGGGATCTGGCTTGGTGCGACGGTGATCATCACGGCGCTTCTCTTTAAACAGTACGGCTTTGGCGGAGCGCTGACGAAGGCCGGGTTTCAGGTCGCTTCCATTATGACCACGACCGGCTACGCGACCGCGGACTTTAACCAGTGGCCGCAGCTGGCCCGGATGATCCTTCTGATGCTGATGCTGGTCGGCGCGTGCGCCGGTTCGACGGGCGGCGGTTTAAAGATCGCGCGCGTCGTGATGCTTGGGAAGATCATCAAGCGCGAGGTCAGACACCTGCTGCATCCCCGAAGTGTGGGTGTTGTCAAGTTCGAAGATAAGGCCGTCGATGAGAAAACGCTGAGCGGTGTCTCGGCGTACCTGGCGATCTACATGCTTGTGATGATCGTGGGAATTCTTTTGCTGTCGTTTGATAAGATGGATGCGGAGACCAACATCACCGCGATGACCTCGTGCTTTAACAACATCGGCCCGGGGCTTGGCGCGGTAATCGGCCCGACCGGAAACTATTCGAGTTATTCGGCGTTTTCCAAGATCGTACTGACCGTTTCCATGCTCCTTGGGCGTCTTGAGGTGTATCCGCTTTTGATTGCGATGACACCATCGACCTGGAGCCGGAAGGCGTAAGATAAAAATATATAACTCAGAATCATATGTAGAGAGGAGGTGAGCGGCATGGCCGGATGTCTGGTACTTTGTCCGACACCGATCGGAAACCTGAAGGATATTTCCGAGCGTACGCTCGAGGCGCTCCAAAGCGCAGATGTGATCGCGGCGGAGGATACGCGCAATACCGCGCCGCTCCTTTCTTACTACGGCATACACACGCCGCTTGTTTCCTATCATAAATATAATGAGCATGAGCGTTCAGATGAGCTTTTGGACCGCGTGGAAAAGGGCGAAACGGTTGCGCTGGTGACGGACGCTGGGATGCCCGCGATCTCGGATCCGGGGCAGATTATCGTGAAGCGGTGCCACGAGCGTGGCCTTCCGGTGACCGCGCTTCCCGGTCCGTGTGCGTTTGTCACGGCGCTTGC
>ONYR01000078.1 GCA_900322165.1 uncultured Eubacteriales bacterium | reverse complement strand
GCACCAGCCGGAGGTGGCACCGACAACCGTACCGATCAGGAACGGCGTCAGCGCGCCAAGAAAACCGATCGCGAGCGAGGTCCTTGCCCCGACCCATACGCGCGCCCACATGTCGCGGCCGGCCGTATCGGTTCCGAAGGGATGCTCAAACGAAGGCTTCTGGCTTGTCTGGGCCATGTTCGTGGCATCGTACTCAAACGCGCTGAGCATCGGGGCAAAGATCGCCAGAAGGATCATCGCACCGATGAGGCATACACAGACGATCGCAAGCGGGTTTTTAAAGAGCCTCTTCCAGACCTCCGGCCAGTAACGAACGGAAGGACGGACGATCTGATCCGCATCCAGCTTGGAGCGGTCAACCGGTCTGAAATCCGGTTTGAAATCGGCTTTGATTTCGCTCATCACATCCTCCTTTCCTTAGTCCGCAACCTTGACACGCGGGTCAACGACCGCGTAGAGAAGGTCCACAATGAAGTTCGCCGCAACGACCACAATCGCCTGGAACACGACAAGGCCCATGGTCATCGTGTAGTCAAGCTCGTTGATCGAGGTGACAAAATACTTGCCGATGCCCGGAACGGCGAAAATTCGTTCTATGACATAAGATCCCATCAGCATGCCCGCGATCTCAAGGCCGAGGTTCGTGATCATCGGGAGGATCGCGTTGCGGATCTGGTGGAATACGATAATGCGCATGTCAGAAAGGCCCTTCGCCTTCGCGGTGCGCATGTAATCCTGCTGCCCGACCTCGAGCATCAGGGTACGCATCGACCGGCAGTGGCCTGTAATGATG
Organism: uncultured Eubacteriales bacterium; assembly: GCA_900322165.1. GTDB lineage: Bacteria > Bacillota > Clostridia > Lachnospirales > Bianqueaceae > RUG760. The sequence goes on along the minus strand of ONYR01000078.1, from coordinate 2,717 downwards.
CCGAGCGATAAGCACAGCGTCGGCAGAATCGTGTAGGAAAAGTTTTTCCAGCCGCCCGCGGGAAGCCAGTGCAGCCACACGGTAAAGATAAGCTGGAACAGCGCCGCCAGAATGTAGGACGGAACGGCGGTCGTCAGGATCGTTGTCATCTGGAGCGAATAATCCAGCTTGCCGCCGCGGCGGTAGGCCGAGAGGATGCCAAGGAGGATACCGGTCGGGATACCGATCAAAAGCGCCTGGATCGCCAGCTGCGCGGTAACCGGGAAATAGGTCTTGATGACTTCGTTGACCGAGCGGCCTGCGTGGGTCAGCGAGTAGCCGAAGTCCAGATGAAGCAGGTTGTTCAAAAAGCGAAAATACTGCTCCATGATCGGGTCGCTCAGACCGTAGTAATCCATCATCTTCTGGGCATTGGTCATGTCCAGGGGATTGGCTACGATGAACGGATTGCCCGGAAGCAGCCGCATCAGGAAAAAGGAAATCGTCGCGATCGCCCAGATCGTCAAAAGCGAGATCACCAGTCGTTTCAGAATATAACGTGCCATACAGATCCTCCGTTTCGGAGAGTTGCGAGGGAGGTGACACTTTCCCTCTTCAGAACAATCAGGGAAAAACCGAAAACCGGCTTTTCCCTGAAGTCATTGTCATAAGAATCCGTTTGTTTTACAGCTCTTCGCTGCCCTTGATGAATCAGTGCTCGTAGACCACCAGATGCGAGAAGTCGTAGCCGCCGATCTCGTAGGTGCTCGGGAAGCCTTCGACATATTCCTTCACCGCGTAGTGTCCGCCGCCGTGGCAAACCGGGAACCAGATCATATCATCGTAGAGCATGGCCTCGGCCTTTGCCAGATCCTCCAAACGGGACGCTTCATCGAAGTTGCCGTAGAAGGTGCCGACGAGCGCGTCGAAGTCCGCGTTCGCGTGCATCGAAGCCATGAAAGGCGGCACTCCGCTGGCCTGGAACTCCGCCGGATCGGACACGCTGCCGGTCGTGATCCAGTAGTTCATCAGCTCGTACGGATCTTCATCGTTCATCGTCAGAGACTGGTAGTAGAGGTCGTAATCCATGAAGACCATCGACATGATCGCGGACTGCAGCGGCTGCAGGTTGATCTTGATGTTCTCAAGGCCAAGCACCTGTTTCCAGTTGTCAACGATCGCTTCCGCCGTCAGCTTGTATTTATCGGAATCGAAGGTCAGATAAGACAGTTCCGGAAGCTCGGAAACATCGCTGTAGCCAAGCTCCTCCATCGCCTTGGCGAGGTATTCCTGCGCCTTCGCCGCGTCGCCGCTGAGCGGAACAACATTCTCCAGAGGATATTTGTCGATGAACTTCTCATCGCTCTCGGTCATGAAGGTATCCGCAATGTAGCGGTTGGAAGCCTCGTTGTCCGGGTTGATGCTGGCGATGATGCCTTCGCGGTCCAGCGCGTAGGCAAGCGCCAGACGGAAGTTTTTGTTCTGCATCAGCGCAGTCACGTCCTCACCGCGGGAAACGAATCCGTCGCCTTCCTTATAAGTAAAGCCGGTCGTATTGAACTCAATGCCAAGGCAGCTGCCGACGCTGTAGAACGTGCACTGATCCTCGCCGATCATCTCCATCAGATCCGCGCTGACACTGACCAAAGCATCGACATCGCCGCTCTGGTACATGGAATATACGGTCGAAACGTCGCTCGCGATGACCATGTTGATGTAGCGGGTCGGGAACAGCTCGTCCGCGAAGATGTAGCTGTCGTTCTTCTCAAACGCCATCGAGGAACCGTTGACCCACTCGGTCAGCACGTACGGACCGGAGTACATCATGTCGGCCGGGGTTCCGCCAAGCGCCGCGCCCTTCTCTTCCGCGAAGGCCTGGTTCAGCGGGAAGATCTCCAGCTCGCCGTCGAAGGTAATGAGAGGCTTGACCAGCGTGACGACGAACGTCTTCTCGTCGACCGCGTAGATGCCTTCACAGGTGTCGAGGCTGTTCATATAGGTGTCTTCACCGCCGACATAGTTCACACAGTTCGCGGAGGTCAGTCCGGCCTTAATGTAATAGTAAACAAAGTCCGCCGCGGTGATCGGAGTACCGTCGGTGTAGGTTGCGTCCTTGATCGTGTAGGTGTAAACGCATCCGTCATCGGAGACGGTCATCGTGTCGCACAGCTCCTTCTCAACGGTTCCGCCGATGTTGCGGAACAGCATCGCGGACGTCAGATAGAACACGTACGTGTCAAGGTTGGAGGCGGACTCGATCATGTTGAGCGTGTTGGGCTCGGTCGAAACGAACGTGAAGGTATCCACGGTCGCTCCCTTATTGCCGCCACCGCCGCCGGTCGTACATCCGGTAAGCGCTGCGGTGAGCATCGCTGCCATCAAAAGCACCGCTAAAACTTTCTGCATTTTTTTCATGTTTTCCTCCTCAGCGGAAATCCGCTTTCTTTCCTTTCAGCCATTTTCGGCGGGTTTTCCGCTTCTCTGAATAGCTTAGGTCATAATAACACTCTGCCTCTGAGTATGTCAATTAAAAAATCACAGTTTTGTAATATTTATACAAAAACCACGAAACACAGGAAATCTCAGCATTTTCCTTAAAACAAGATTGACAAACTCAGGCGATTCTGCTAAGGTGACACTAATTCGCGCTGAGTAGTTCAGTGCATAAAAATACATGAAATATGCAAGTGGTGCAAAACGTCCCGCAAGAGAAAGAGGTATCTTATGTTGACTGTATT
>ONYR01000222.1 GCA_900322165.1 uncultured Eubacteriales bacterium | reverse complement strand
CCGAAAGAAGTTCGGCCTCGGCTACTCCCCGGTCAGCCGCGGCGCGCTCTCGAATTACCTGAGAAGCAAAGGGTACAGGACCGAGGAGCTGATGGCTGCGGGACTGCTTTCCGGAAAAGAGGATAATACCTACGATCGGTTCTTCAACCGCCTGATGTTCCCGATCCTCGATACCGCGGGGCGCCCGATCGCGTTCGGCGGACGTGTGATGGGAGAGGGGGAACCGAAGTACCTCAACTCACCGGACAGCGAACTCTTCAACAAGCGTTTCAACCTTTACGGACTCTCGATCGCCAAGCGGACGAGACGAGATTTCCTGATGATGGTCGAGGGGTACATGGACGTCCTTTCGCTCCATCAGGCCGGCTTTGACAACGCGGTCGCCTCGCTCGGTACCGCGCTGACAAGGGAACAGGCCACGCTGATGAAGCGCTACACCGACAAAGTCATTCTCTGTTACGACAGTGATGGAGCCGGAACCAAGGCTGCGCAGCGGGCGATCCCGATCCTCGATGCGGTCGGGCTCGAGGTGAAGGTCATGCAGGTGCCCGGGACCAAGGATCCGGACGAGTTCATCAAGGAAAACGGAGCCGAAGCGTTTGAGAACGTCATCGGGACAGCAATGAACCCGATCGATTTCGAGATGATGGTCCTCGAGAAAACGAACGGAAGCGGGATCGACGGCAAGATTGAGACCTTGCGCTCGATGAAGGAAAAGCTCGCCGAGATCCAGAATGACACCGAGCGTGAGCTGCATGTGCAAGACGTAGCGAGGCGCATGAAAGTGCCCCCAGAGAGCCTTCGGACCGAGGTGGAAGAGATCCGCCGAACGACCGGGCTGTTGGAGCGGAGCACGGAGCGGAACGAAAGACGGCTGCAGTCGAGAGCAGTGATGCAGGAGCGGAGCGATGTGTGCGCCACGATGATCGCCGCGCTCATCAAGCGGCCGGAGTGCTATCCCTATATCCGCCACGTCTTTTCGCTGGAGGATTTCCCGGAGGATGATCCGTTCTACCGCGAGGCCGCGACGTACGTGCTCGGGTGTCTGGACCGCGGAGAGGAGCCGATGCTGGCCGATCTGATCAGCCGTTTCGACAAGGTCGAGGATCAGCAGCGGATCAGCAGGATCGCCGACTATGAGGTGCCGGAGGATCATTCCGATCTCTCGAAGTTCATGACTCAGACGCTCAGGACCTTGAAGCAGCGGAAGATGGAAGAGCTGATGCAGAAAGCGGACGCGGAGGCGGTCATGCGCGCGGTTCGCATGCAGAAGGAGCTCGGACGGCTTGAGATCCGCATCGACTGAGAGCGCGGGGTCAAGCCTCAACAACAGACAATCACCAATTCAAATAGTATCGAAAGACAGACAGGAGGATTCCTTAATGGATGAAAAAGTAAAAGATTCTCTGCAGGAAGCTGAGAAGGAGATCGGCACCGAGCTTCAGGGCAAGTATCAGGAGAAGATGAAAGAGCTCCTTGACAATGCTCAGAAGAAAAAGAACGTGCTGGAGTATCAGGAGGTCGTGGACGCGTTCGGCGATCTTCCGCTTCAGCCCGAAGAGATCGAGCGCGTCTACGATCAGCTCGAAAGCAGCGGAGTCGATGTCATCGGCTTTATCGAGGATTCTTCCGATGCGAAGAACGACATGGATCTCTCGCTTCCTGAGAGCATCCGCATCGATGACCCCGTCCGCATGTACCTCAAGGAGATCGGTAAGGTTCCGCTCCTGACCGCGGATGAGGAGATCGAGCTGGCGCAGAAGATGGAGAAGGGCGATGAGGCGGCGAAGAAAAAGCTCGCCGAAGCGAACCTCAGGCTCGTTGTCAGTATCGCCAAGCGCTATGTCGGCCGCGGCATGCAGTTCCTTGACCTGATCCAGGAAGGCAACCTCGGACTGATCAAGGCAGTCGAGAAGTTCGACTACCGCAAAGGCTACAAGTTCAGTACCTACGCGACCTGGTGGATCCGTCAGGCCATCACGCGTGCGATCGCGGATCAGGCTCGTACGATCCGTATCCCCGTACATATGGTTGAGACGATCAACAAGCTCGCTCGCATCCAGCGCCAGCTCCTTCAGGAAAACGGACGTGAGGCAACGCCCGAGGAGATCGCGCAGGCGATGGAGATCCCCGTCAGCAAGGTCCGCGAGATCATGAAAATCGCGCAGGAGCCTGTTTCGCTTGAGACCCCGATTGGTGAAGAGGAAGATTCGCATCTTGGCGATTTCATCCCCGATACCGAGATGATGGTGCCTGCGGACGCGGCAGCGCAGAGCCTTCTTCGCGAGCAGCTCTCCGAAGTGCTCGGAACGCTGACGGAACGTGAACAGCAGGTACTGCGTCTTCGTTTCGGACTTGATGACGGACGCGCCCGCACGCTCGAAGAGGTCGGTTCTCAGTTCGGGGTCACCCGTGAGCGTATCCGCCAGATCGAAGCGAAAGCGCTGCGCAAGCTGCGTCATCCGTCCCGTTCGAAGAAGCTGAAAGATTTCCTGGAGTAAGGGTCTAAGGAGGAGAGTCCTTATGAAAATCGTACTTGATCATCTGACCAAAAAATTTCCCAGCCGCAACAAAAAATCCAGTGATGAAGTGATTGCGGTCAATGATTTTACGTTTGAGATTCCCGATGGCAAGCTGGTCGGTCTTCTGGGACCGTCCGGCTGCGGAAAAAGTACGACACTGAACCTGATCTGCGGACTGCAGATGCCGACAAGCGGCAAGATCTTTTTCGGAGACGACGATGTCACGAAGCTGCCTCCGGAAAACCGCGGCGTCGGCCTTGTCTTCCAGAACTACGCGCTCTATCCGCATCTGACGGTAAGACAGAATATCCGTTTCCCTCTGGAAAATCTGAAGGGAGACAAAAAGCTCTCCAAAGAAGAGATGAATAAAAAGGTGGAGGAGGCCGCCCACCTGGTGCAGCTCGACGGATTACTCGAGCGTAAGCCGAAGGAGATGTCCGGCGGTCAGCAGCAGCGTGTCGCGATCGCCCGTGCGCTCGTGAAAATGCCGCGCGTGCTGCTTCTCGATGAGCCGCTTTCGAACCTCGACGCGCGTTTAAGACTCCAGACGCGTGAGGAGATTCGCCGGATCCAGAAGGAGACCGGCATCACGACGATCTTCGTCACGCACGACCAGGAAGAGGCGATGAGCATCTCCGACATGATCGTCGTAATGAAGGACGGCATTATCCAGCAGATCGACAAGCCGCAGGAGGTCTACGATGACCCGGTCAATCTGTTTGTCGCAAAATTCCTCGGCACGCCCGCGATCAACGTCTTCAAGGGCAAGGTGGAGGGCGGCAAGCTCTACATCGGTGAGGATGCGGTGCTGGATGTTCCCGGCGTGGAGGACCGCAAGGTCTACATCGGCGTGCGTCCGGAAGGCTTCATCCCGGATGAGGACGGTCCGCTGCACTGCCATCTGAATGCGATCGAAGTCATGGGCCGCGACGTGAGCGTTGTGTCCACGAATGAAGCCTGTGAAAACACGGTGATCCGTTCGATCATTCCTTCCGACAGCGCGGTTACTCCGAAGGACGGGGTGGTGCGCTTCAGTCTGAAGCCCTACAAGGTCTTCATGTTCGATGCGGAAACCGAGAAGAGAATCGAATATCCCGCAAAGTAACGCGGAGGAGAAGACGATGAAAACGAGAAGTGCAAAAGGCTGGCTGTATCTTTTGCCGGCGATCCTGTTTCTGGGAGTTTTCATGGTGTATCCGCTGCTTGACGTATTTGTCTATTCCGTCGAGGAAGGATACAATTCGGCCTCCCAGACCTACTTTGGCGTCGGTCTTTACAATTTTTCCTACGTACTGCACGATCCCTATTTCCTGCAGGCGCTGAAAAACACCCTGCTTCTGGTCGCGATCACGGTGCCGCTCTCGACGGGCATCGCGCTGCTGATCTCCGTGGCCTTAAGCTCGATCCAGAAACTGAAGGACCTCTACCAGACGGTTTTCTTCCTGCCTTATGTTACCAACACGCTGGCAGTCGGTCTGGTCTTCATGATCCTCTTTAAGAAAACGGCCTACTCGGACGGCCTGATCAACCTTCTGATCAACACGTTCGGAGGCAAGTCGGTCGATTTCATTGACGGACCGTACTGGGCAAAGATGTTCGTCCTTTGCTTCTATACGATCTGGATCGTTATGCCTTTCAAGATCCTGATCCTGACAAGCGCGCTCGCTTCGGTCAATCAGGATTACTACAACGCGGCGAAGGTCGATGGGACCTCGCGCTGGAGGATCTTCTGGAAGATCACGCTTCCGATGATCTCCCCGACGGTGTTCTACCTTGTCATTACCGGTTTCATTGGTGCGTTTAAGGCCTACTCCGACGCGGTCGCGCTGTTCGGAACCGACCTGAACGCGGCGGGCATGAACACGATCGTTGGCTATGTGTACGACATGCTGTACGGTGACAGCGGCGGTTACCCGTCCTACGCTTCCGCGGCAGCCATCCTTCTGTTTGCGATCGTGCTGACCATTACCTGCATCAACCTGATGGTCAGCAAGAAGAAAGTTTACTATTAAGGAGGCGATGACGATGGCGAAAACCGCGAAAGGTGAACTTTCCTACGATATCATCCGCATTGAAAAAGCCTCCAGGGTCCGCAAGAAGGTAATGACAACTCTCATCTACATCTTCCTGACGATCTGGGGCCTGCTGGTGCTGTTCCCGTTCTACTGGATGATCCTGACCTCCGTCAAGAGCTACAGCACCTACAACTCCGAATACATTCCGAAATTCTTTACGCTCGCACCGACGCTCCAGAACTATGTCGATGCGTTTACGGCCGTCTCGCTCGCGAAGTATTTTACCAACACGATCCTTTTCACGGTCATCACGACCGCAGTCATGGTCATCGTGACGGTGCTCGCGGCCTACGCGTTTGCGCGGCTGGATTTTGCCGGACGCGACCTGACGTTCACGATCTTCCTTTCGCTGATGATGATCCCGAACGAACTTGTCATTATCACGAACTTTGTCACGATCACGAACGCCGGACTGCGCAACACGTTTACCGGTCTGATCCTGCCGTCGATCACCTCGGTGTTCTACATCTATCTGCTGAGGGAAAACTTTGCGCAGATCCCGGACGAGCTGTATTACGCAGCGAAGGTCGACGGAACCTCCGACTTCAAGTACCTGATGAAGGTCATGGTGCCGATCTGCCGCCCGACGATCATCACGATCACGATCCTGAAGGTCATCGAGTGCTGGAACTCGTACGTGTGGCCGCGCCTGATCACGGATGATTCCGCATACTTCCTTGTCTCGAACGGGATTCAGGAGATCCGCGAAAACGGCTTCGGACGAGAAAACATCCCGGCGATGATGGCAGCGGTCGTTGTCATTTCACTGCCGCTGATCATTCTGTTCCTGATCTTCCGCGACAAGATCATGGCCGGCGTATCGAGAGGAGGGACCAAGGGATGAAGAAAAACACTCATTCTCGCGTGTCCCGCCTGCTGGCGATGGCGCTGTGCGTATTATTGATCCTGCCGGTTTTGACAGCCTGCCACGGCTCGAAGGGCCTGGATCCGTTTGTGATCCCTGAGACCTTTGATACGTCAAAACCGATCGAGATCACCTTCTGGGCGAAGAACGATACCAACAAGACCCAGACTGCGATCTACAACAAGGCGATCGAGGATTTCCAGAAGCTCTACCCGAATATTAAGGTCAACGTCCGTCTCTATACCGACTACGGCCGGATCTACAACGATGTCATTACCAACATCGCCACGATGACAACGCCGAACGTCTGTATTACCTACCCGGACCACATCGCGACCTACCTGACCGGTGACAACGTGGTGGTCCCGCTGGATGAGCTGCTCGTGGATGAGCGCTACGGTCTTGGCGGAAGCGAGCTGAAGTTTGATTCTCCGACAAAAGATGAGATCGTTCCGCAGTTCCTGAAGGAGTGCGCGATCGACGGCGTTTACTACGCGATCCCCTACATGCGCTCGAGCGAAGCGTGCTACATCAATAAGACGTACGTTGAAGCGCTTGGCTATGAAGTGCCCGAGGTGCTGACCTGGGATTTCGTGTTTGAAGTCTCGGAAGCGGCTATGGCAAAAAATGAGGACGGTACCTTCAAGATCAACCATCAGAACGTCATGATCCCGTTCATTTACAAATCTACGGACAACATGATGATCCAGATGCTGAAGCAGAAGGGGGCCGGCTACTCCAAGGAAGACGGTACGATCGAGATCTTCAACGATACGACCAAGGAGATCCTGAAGACCGTCGCAGAGCATGCGAAGACGCGTGCCTTCTCGACCTTCAAGATCGACAGCTATCCCGCAAACTTCCTGAACGCAGGGCAGTGCATCTTCGCAATCGACTCGACCGCCGGTGCGACCTGGATGGGAAGCGAAGCTCCGCTTTCGGACATTGCGGAGGATCAGATCGTCGATTTTGAGACCGTGGTCCGCACAGTGCCACAGTATGATCCGGAGCATCCCGCAATGATCTCGCAGGGTCCCTCGATCTGTATCTTCAACAAGGCGGATCAGCAGGAGGTGTTGGCCTCCTGGCTTTTCGCGCAGTATCTGCTGACGAACGAAGTCCAGATTGCCTATGCTGAGACGGAAGGCTATGTTCCGGTCACGACCAAGGCGCAGCAGGATCCTTCGTACCAGGATTACCTCTCCCGCGCGGGTGAGGATAACTCCCTGTACTACGAT
>ONYR01000094.1 GCA_900322165.1 uncultured Eubacteriales bacterium | reverse complement strand
GGTGCTAAAAGCTCAGCGGCCGATCTGGATACCGGTAAGATATTCGTAGTACTGAGCGATCGCGCTGTGGTCCTTCTGGCCGCCTTCGTGGCTGTGCATCCACTGCATGACTTCCTGAACCGATGCAGTCATCGGAACCGGAGAACCGACCGCGTGCGCGCAGTCGAGTGCGTTGTTCAGATCCTTAATATGCAGGTCGATCTTGAATCCGGGCTTGTCATTGCCGGCGATCATCATCGGCGCCTTGGCGTTCATGACCGTGGAACCTGCCAGGCCGCCGCGAATCGCCTCAAAGACGAGCTGCGGATCAACCCCGGCCTTCTGCGCGAGCGTCATCGCTTCTGCGAGTGCCTGAATGTTGCAGGCAACAATGATCTGGTTAGCGAGCTTGGTGGTATTGCCGGCACCGACTTCGCCGCAGCGAACCACGGAAGAAGCCATCGCACCGAGCATTTCCTTGTACTTGTCAAACACTTCCTGCTTGCCGCCGGCCATAACGGACAGCGTGCCGTCGATCGCCTTCGGCTCACCGCCGGAGACCGGAGCATCGAGCATTTCCACGCCGTAGGCGGCAAGCGCGGCTGCGATCTCCTTCGAGTCCACCGGGTTGATGGAGCTCATATCGATCAGGACTGAACCCGGCTTCATATGGGCAGCGACTGCGCCTTCGCCGAGTATGACTTCCTTTACCTGCGGGCCGTTGGGGAGCATCGTGATGATGACATCACAGTTTTCCGCCAGCTCCGTGTAGGAGCCCGCCTTTGCACCGGCCTCAACAGCCGGCTGACACTTTTCCATATTGCGGTTGGACACCATGACATCGTAACCTGCTTTTACGAGGTTGATTGCCATCGGTTTGCCCATGATTCCCATTCCGATAAAGCCGATTTTCATAGTCTTTTCTCCTTTGCGAGTGATTGGTTTAATTATAAAAACGGTGCCTGGGGCTGTATATCTTTGTATTTGTTTTTTTGTCTTGAAATTTGTTTTTACCCGCATTAAACTAACAATGTAATGCCCGCTGTTTTCCACATTTTCAGAAAATCATACACAGGAGGCAATGATGGCTGTACTGTCACTTCCAATATCCGAGCGTCTGGGATGTTTACTGGATTTTCTCTCCTGCATCGGAAAAATGTATCACTGGGCTTACGCGCCCGATGGCGAGCTGCTTGAGACCAACTGCCCCGATAAAGTTCTCAACAACTTTTTACACACCGGCGGCTATTTCGAGGTGATCCTGAAGCACTCCCACGAAAGCCAGATGCCGATCCTTTTAAGCAATCGCTACAGCCTGATCTGGTGCGCGGCGTTTGAACATGAAGGGGACCGGATCTCCAAGATCCACGTCCTTGGCCCGATCACGACCACCGACATGGCCCATGGAGGCATTGCCCTGATCGTGCAAAGCTCGAAGATCACCCCGCACTGGCGCCCGAAACTGACCAAGATCCTTCAGCGTATCCCGGTCGTCTCGTTTCAGGACTTCCTTCGCTATACCCTGATGCTTCACTATTGTGTGACCGGGGAGAAGATCACCAACGCCGACATCGTCTTTTCAGAGCCGGTCGGTCCAAAGCCGGAGGGTGATTCCGCTCCTCAGAAAGACCGCATGAATACCTACATCATGGAAAAAGCCCTGATGCGCATGATCACCGAAGGCGATCTGAATTATAAAGACGTGCTTCACGCTGCTGCCGGAGCGAGCCGCGGCGTGCACCTTGACAACATGAATTCCCTCGAACAGGTCAAGGTCACACAGGTCGTCTTCATTTCGATCTCCACCCGCGCGGCGATCCAGGGCGGTCTCTCTCCCGAGATCGCTTACTCCAGAGGTGATGCTTACATTCAGGATGTACTGAACTGTACCAGCGTTGCCGAGACCGTGAACATCGGCCACAGCATGTACGATGATTTTGTTCACCTGGTTCACAAGTCCCGCGTGAATCCGAATTACTCTCCACAGATTCAAAGTGTCTGCGACTATATCGACGTTCATGTGGAAGACAAGCTGTCGCTCTCGGACATCGCGTCGCACGTTGGGTATGCGGATTACTATCTGTCCCGCAAATTCAAGCAGGAAACCGGGAGCAGCATCAACGACTACATAAAAACCGCCAAGGTCGAGCGGGCTAAAACCCTGCTTCTTGGCACCTCGATGGGCATTCAGGAGATCAGTGAGCGCCTGAACTTTGGCTCGCGCGGTTTCTTCGCTGAGACCTTCAAGGAGATCGCCGGGATCCCGCCGGCCGCCTACCGTCAGCAGAATCTGAAATCCTGAAATCGTGAGATCGTGAAACAAAAAAACCATAGCCAAAAAAACCGCCTGGAACCGGGCGCTGACCCGGAACCAGGCGGTTTTCTATCATCATCGCTATGCTGAAACGATTATCTTTGTTTACTGTCTATATCCGTCTGCCTTAGCACATCAAGCCTTTGTCTTGGCTTTCTTTGCGGCTTTTTTGGCATCTTTCTTGGCCTTCTTGTCGAGATACTTCTGGTTCTCGGTCTCGAAGTCAAGACCCTTCTTTGCGCAGTATTCCTTAAGTTCCTTGATGCGGTTCTCTTCGGCTTCAGCCTGCTGCTTCATGATCTCAGCCTTCTGCTGCTCGAGCGGAGAAACGTACGGGATACCCTTGGCTTCGCACTCTGCCTTGGCGCGAGCGGTCAGCTCAGCGGTAACGGTCGGCATCTTCTTATCGATATCGAAGAAGAACAGGAACAGGATGAGGAACAGCAGCGCAGTCAGCGCGATCGCGCCCTGGTAAGAGAAGTTGATCCAGGTAACAGCACCGGCCGTCTGATCAGCGAACAGCTCAATACCCTTTTCATTCACGCCGATCTGCTCCGGCGTGGTGTACTTGGATATCATCAGACCAAAGTTGAACAGACCCTGTCCAAGACCGTTGGCAAGAGAATGCATGAATCCGACAAGTGCAGCGGTGATACCTTCAACACGGACTCTCTGCGAATACTCGACATGGTCGATCGCGTCGCCGGTGAAGCTCATCATCGTGTAAACGTAGAACATAGCACCGACACCGCCGAGACCGGTTCCTGCGTAGACCGGAAGCGTGTTGCCTGCGGTGAAGAAGGCAAGAACGGCACCGACAAGAGCAATGATGGAACCAAGGATGATCATCTTGGTACGGCCGAACTTCTTGATGAGCGGAACGACGACAAAGAGCATCGGGCCCATCGG